>DATFAJ010000147.1:0-2302 GCA_035254745.1 Candidatus Methylomirabilota bacterium
GGGAAGAACGTGCTGAACACGCCGATCGGGCGGTCGTTGAAGCCGGGCGGGGCGTTGAGCACGAAGGGCTCGATGCAGTCGTACCAGGACATCGTGATGCGGGCGTCGGTGGCGGTGACCGTCTCGGTGGCGGTGGACCAGGGGCCGCCGTGCCGGTCGAAGCGCGCCGCGATCACCGGCAGCGACGTGTCGGCGAAGGCGGGGAAGAGCAGCTTCTCGATGGTCGTCTGCAGCCACCGCGCCACCGCGATGTTGTCGCTGTAGATCCGCACCCGCCCATCGGTGAGGGTGGACTGGAGGAAGAGCGCGTGGCCTCCGCCCGCCGGGCACCAGAGCACCCGCCAGTGGCTCGCGCGGTCGGAGAGCGTCTTGCCCCCGTCCGGGCTCAGGCGGATGAAGGAGTTCTCACCGGTCATCAGGACTTGGTTCGGATCCACTGGCGGCATCGGGGTCGTCTCCCATGAGAGGTTTGTGTGCGCGATCGCTCCCGGCGCGGTACAGTCAGCCGGCAGCGGCAGCCGGCAGCCGGTCCCGACGAAGATACGGGGGAAGCCTTCTCGGAGCAAGCGGGGAGAGGAGAGCGACGATGGCCCCACGCGGCCTGTTCCTGGTCCGGATGGACGTGGCCCACGATCACGAGGCTCGGTTCAACGAGGTCTACGACAAGGAGCACGTGCCCCTGCTCCGGGCGGTGCCCGGAGTGATCCGGGCCGGCCGCTACCGCCAGCCGTCGCCGACCGAGCCGCGGTACCTCGCGGCCTACGAGCTCGAGAGCCTCGCGGTGCTCCAGAGCCCCGAGTGGAAAGCGGCCGGGGAGGCCGGACGCTGGCCCACGGAGATCCGGCCCCACACCATGAACCGGCATCTCGCGGCCTACGAGTGGGTCGGGAGCAGCCCGGGGCTCGGCTACCGGACGCCGTACGTCTTCTGGGTCATGATGGACATCGAGCCGCACCGCGAGGCGCTCTTCAACGAGCTCTACGACGTCGAGCACGTGCCGCTCCTCCTGAAGCTGCCGGGCTGCGTGAACGTCGCCCGCTACCGGACCGCGACCCCCGGCGAGCCCCGCTACCTCGCGGCCTACGAGGTCGAGCGGACCGACCTGCCCATGTCCAAGCTCTGGAACGACACCTCCGACATCGGCCGCTGGAAGCCCGAGGTCCGGCCCTACACGTACAACAAGAAGTACATCGTGAGCGAGCGTCTCTGATGCCGACCGACATCGCGCTCACCGGGCTGGCCATGCCCCTCGCCGAGTTTCCCGCGATCGCGCGCGAGGCGGAGAGCCGCGGCTACCGCACCGCCTGGGTCGGCGAGGCGTCCGGGGCGGAGGCCATCGTGCTCTCGACCCTCATCGCCACCCACACCACGAGGATCGGGATCGCCAACGGGGTGATCCCGGTGCAGACCCGCACTCCCATCGTCTACGGGCAGGCCGCGGCCACGCTCGCGCATCTGGCGCCCGGGCGCTTCGGGCTCGGCCTCGGGCTCTCGAGCGAGATCATCGTGGGCCAGTGGCACGGGCTGCCCTTCACGCCCTCGATCCAGCAGATGCGGGAGGCGGTGCAGATCATCCGGACCGCGGCGGCGGGCGAGCGGGTCAACTTCGAGGGCAAGTTCTATCGCCTGAAGAACTTCCGCCTCGCCATCCCGGCGCCGTCGCCGCCGCCCCGCATCTACCTGGCCGCCCTCGGGCCCCGCATGTGCGAGCTCGCCGGCGAGGTGGCGGACGGCGTGCTGCTCAACTGGATCCCACCCTCGGCGGTGGCGACCTCGCTCGGTCACGTCGAGGCCGGCGCCAAGCGCGCGGGCCGCCGCCTGGCCGACCTCGACGTCGCGGTGTACGTGCGGACCTGCGTCACCGACGAGCGCGGGCCGGTGCGCGAGTCGCTGGCCCGGGACATCACCGGCTACGCGATCGTGAGCGTGTACGCCCGGTTCTTCGAGGAGTGCGGCTACGCGCCGGAGGTGGCCGCGGTGAACGCGGCGTGGAAGGCGGGCGATCGCGCCGCCGCGGTGAAGGGGATCTCGGAGCGGGTGCTGGACGGCCTGGGCGCGGTGGGGCCGGCCGACCACTGCCGCGAGCAGATCGCCGCGTTCGCCCGCACCGGGGCGACGCCGGTGGTGCTGCCCTTCGCGCCGCCCGGCCCGACCGCGCGCGCCTCCCTGCTGCGGACGTTCCGCACCTTCCCCTGAGCCGCCGCGGCTAGCGCCTCGACGGCACCGCAGCGCCTCCGGAGCCTTCGGGCCGTCCGGATTCCCGCCTGCTCCTGCCCTATGACGGGGGTCATACCCGGCCCCC
>DATFAJ010000148.1:0-14710 GCA_035254745.1 Candidatus Methylomirabilota bacterium
AACGGGACGTTCCTCTACGCCCGCTACCCGCGGCCGGTCTCGGGTTGCGCCGCCGAGGTGAGCTCGCGCATCGCGGAGTCGGTGTTCTCGACGCTGGCCCACGCCATTCCCGATGACCTGTTCGCGGCCCCGGCCGGCACCAGCGGCAACCTCACCCTGGGGGGCCATGACCCGCTGAAGGAGCGGCACTACATCATGTACGTCTTCAGCGGGGGCGGCTACGGGGGCAGCGCCGACGGCGACGGGCTCACCAACGGCTGCTCGACCATCGGCATCTCCAAGACCCAGCCCACCGAGGTGCTCGAGCAGCACTATCCGATCCTGTTCGAGCGCTACGCGCTGCGCGAGCGCTCGGGCGGGGCGGGCAAGACGCGCGGCGGCTTCGGGGTGGACTACAAGATCCGGATCCGCCGCGGCGAGGCCCTGCTCTCGTTCCTCATGGACCACGGCCGCTTCGGCCCGCCCGGGCTCTTCGGCGGCCGCGACGGGGCGCCCAACGAGGTGGTCGTCACGCGCCAGGGCGGTGAGTACGTCTCGCCGCATCTCTCGAAGGACGAGGACATCCGGGTGGTCGCGGGCGACACCATCGCGGTGCGCACGCCGGGCGGCGGGGGCTACGGCGAGCCCTGGCAGCGCGAGCCCGAGCTGGTGACGCGTGACGTGGCGCGCGGGTACTTCACGGCCGCCGACGCCCGGCGGGACTACGGGGTCGTCGTCACCGGGGACGATCCGCCTGCCCTCGACATGCCTGCCACCGAGACGCTCCGTCGCGGAGGCCGTCCGAAGACGTAGCGGCCGATGGCCTAGTGCATGACCAGGCCGCCGTCGACGCTGATGGCCTGGCCCGTCATGTAGCCGGCCCGGCTGGAGGCGAGGAAGCCGATCACGCTCGCCACGTCCTCCGGCCGCTCCATCCGCCCGAGCGGCACGCTGGCCAGGCGCCGGCGCGTGAACTCCTCGGCGGGCAGCCCGGACAGCGCGCCCAGCTCGGCGGACACGCTGGTCCACATGTCGGTCTCGACGAAGCCCGGGCAGACGCAGTTGACGCGAATGCCGTCGCCGGCGTGGGCCAGGGCCAGGCTCTTGGTGATGCTGATGACGGCGGCTTTGCTCGCGTTGTAGGGCAGGTTGTTGACGCTGCCGATCTTGCCCGCCATGGACGCCAGGTTGACGATCGCCCCGCTCTTCTGGGCGATCATGGTCGGCAGCGCCGCCTGGCTGGCGAAGAAGACCGCCTTCGCGTTGATGGTCAGCACCGCGTCCCAGTGATCCTCCGTGACCTGGAGGGTCGGGGCGGCCCGGTAGATTCCGGCGTTGTTCACCAGGATGTCGAGGCGGCCGAACGCGTACCGCGTCCGCTCGACCATCGCGGTCAGGTCGGCTTTGCGGGTGACGTCGGTCGGCACCGCGAGCGCACGGCGGCCGAGCGCGGTGACCTCGGCGGCGGTGCGCTCGGCGCCGGGCTTGTCGAGCTCGGCGACGACGACGTCGGCGCCCAGCCGCGCCAGCTCGAGCGCGGTGGCGCGGCCGATGCCGCGGCCGCCTCCGGTGACGATGGCGATCTGTCCTTGCAGGTCCATGGGGTCGGGCCTCCTGGGGGGTTGGAGATGCTGGCGACGGTAATCTGGGCAGGCGGGGGAGTCAACGGCGGGCCCCCTCACCCTGCCCTCTCCCCAGAGGGGAGAGGGGGGATCGGGGGGTGAGGGCGTATGCTGTCGCCAAAGGAGGGGGCTATGCGCCAGTCACTGCTGAGGGGAGCGATGCTGAGCCTGTTGGTCGCGCCGATCGCCGCCGGCTGCGTGGTGCCGAGCTCGTCCCCGCCGCCTCGGTCCCAGGTGATGGAGGCCGACGCCCGCGCGCTGGCCTACGGGCGCTCGGCGGCGGAGATCTTCGAGAACCCGCAGCTCCGCGAGAAGGTGCGCGCCCTCTTCGGCGCCGACTGGGCGCCGCCCACTCCAGGCGGCGTGGGCAAGCTGAGCGGGGCGGCGCCCGAGTACTTCACGCTCGGCGGCCCGGTGCGGATGGTCACCGTCGGCGACGCCAGCTACATCTCGGTCACCGGGTGCGCGCGGCAGGCCTGCGCCAGGCAGCGCGGGCTCCTGCTCATCCGCGAGGGCGGCGAGCAGCTGATGGCCCGGCTCGACGACGGCGGCTTCCTGCACCACTACGCCTTCGGCCCGGGCGCCCAGCCGGCCGCCGCGATTCCGGTCACGGACAGCGCGCTGCGCGCGCTCACGCGCCTGTCCGACGGCAACCCGTACCCGGTCCCTGCCCCCTGAGGATCCGCCGCCCGTGGCCCTAGCGCGCTCCCGGCCGGTGATGCAGCAGATCGCGCCCGACAACCCGAAGCTCGCGGTGGTGATGGTCGGGCTGCCGGCGCGCGGCAAGAGCTACACCGCCCGACGCATCGAGCGGTATCTGTCGTGGCTCGGCTACCGCACCGGCGTCTTCAACGTCGGCGAGTACCGGCGGGCGCGCTTCGGGGCCCAGGTCCGGCACGGTTTCTTCGATCCCGACAACGCGAAGGGGGAGGAGGCGCGCTGGCGGGCCGCGATGGACGCGCTCGAGGACATGGTGCGGTGGCTCGCGGGCGACGGCCAGGTCGCGATCTACGACGCCACCAACACCACGCGGGTCCGCCGCGCCACCGTGCGCGAGTGCTGCGAGCGCGCCGGCTTCCAGGTGCTGTTCATCGAGATCCGCTGCGACGATCCGACCATCGTCGAGGACAACATCCGCAGCACCAAGTTGTCGTCGCCCGACTACGAGGACACCGATCCCGACGAGGCCGCGGAAGATTTCCGCGCCCGCATCGCCCACTACGAGCGCGTGTACCAGCCGCTCGAGGACGCCGAGGGGTCGTACCTGCGCGTCACCGGTGCCGGGCGGGGCGTGACCGCCAGCGGCGTCGACGGCTACCTGGAGGCGCGCCTGGTGTTCTTCCTGATGAACCTGCACCTGAGCCCGCGGCCGATCTGGCTCACCCGGCACGGCGAGAGCGTGTCCAACGTGGCCGGCCTGCTCGGCGGCGATGCCGATCTGTCGGCGGCCGGGAACCGCTACGCCCGGTCGCTCGCCGAGTTCCTGGATCAGCGCTGCCCGGAGCTGGACGACGTCGTCATCTGGACCAGCTCCCTCAAGCGCGCGGTGCAGACCGCGGGCCCGCTGGAGCGCAAGTCCTGGGCCTGGCGCGCCCTCGACGAGATCGACGCCGGCATCTGCGACGGCATGAGCTACGCGCAGATCCAGGCCGAGCTGCCCGGGGAGTACGAGGCGCGCCGGCGCGACAAGTTCACCTACCGCTATCCGCGGGGCGAGTCCTACCAGGACATCATCCTGCGCCTCGACCCGGTGATCATCGAGCTCGAGCGGACGCGCCGGCCGGTGATGGTGATCGCCCACAACGCGGTGGTGCGGGCGCTCTACGCGTACTTCCAGGGCGTGCCGCGGGAGCGGTGCCCGTACCTGCCCATCCCGCTGCACACCGTGATCGAGCTGACCCCGCACGCCTACGGCTGCCACGAGAGCCGCGTGCCGCTCGAGCCGCGGCTCGACTCGGGCGAGGGGCTGTAGGGTGGCGACGCCTCAGAGCGGGCTGGGCCCGAGCAGCTTCCAGCCGTGGCGCTCCAGCATCTCCGCCAGCTCCCGCTCGGTCATCGAGGAGAAGGTGCGGCCGGTCCGCCGCTGCTCCTCGATCAGCCCGCCGGCCTTGGCCGGGGTGTAGAGGAAGAGGATCTTCCCGGTCTCGGTGCCGGTGTACTTCCAGCAATGCGGCACGCCGCGCGGCATGAAGGCCCACGTGCCGGCGCCGCCCACGCTGGTCTCGTCACCGATCTTGAAGGTCATCTCGCCGCTCAGGACGTAGGCCACCTCGTCGCTGTCGTGATGCAGGTGGAACGTGCTCCTGGTGCCGGGCGGGACGATCTCCTCGAACGCCATGACGCTCTCACCGGTCGCCCCGCACGTGAGCTTTGGCAGCAGCTCTCGCGGCGACTGGCTGGTGATCCGCTCGTTTCCGGGCAGCACGACGAGACCCTGAGCCGCCATGTCGTCCCTCCTTCTCTAGCGCTCCATCTCCACCAGCTCCGGCGTGTCCTTCGCCGGCTTGTACCCCATGTGCGTCGGGAACTCGGGGCTGAGCGGCCACACCTTGGGGAACTTCAGCCAGAGCCGCAGCATGTGGCGCTTCTGATCCGGCTCCGGCCCGTCCACGAACCCGGTCCGGGAATGCAGGACCGTGTAGTTGTTGATGAACTGGATGTCGCCCGGCTGGAGGTCCATGTCCAGGCGCAGGTCGGGGCGGCGGGTCTGCTCGTCCATGAAGTCGAGCGCGGCGCGCTCGAACGTGGTCAGCGGCACCTCGCGCTTCACCGCGCCCGCGTTGATCTGGTTGCGGATGTAGCGGCAGCTCACCAGGCCGTCCTGGTAGCCGAACACCGGGATCGGGCGCTCCGAGACCCCGCGCTCGGTCAGGGCCGCCTCGCGGCGGATGTAGTAGTAGCCGTTGTAGAGCAGGCCGAGGTACTCGGGGTGCCGGGCCAGGATCTCGTTGTGCACCGTGGTCGAGCTGACGATGCTGCTGAGCCCGCCCTCGAGCGACCGGCGCAGGCAGAGCAGGCCGACCACGTCGCCCGCGTCGGTGTGATAGGGCAGGTAGGCGTTGGTCTCGTAGCCGCGCACGTCGATGTTGCCGTAGGTGCGCCCGTGGTCGTAGACGTGGCCGAGCAGCTCGCCCTGGGGGTTCTGGTAGAGCGGCGCGCCCATGTAGCGGCCGAAGCCCCAGAAGATGAGCCCGACGTCCTCGTCGCGGTAGCGGCGCACCGGGAGCCCGCGCAGCACCACGAAGCCGCGGCCGTCGTACATCTCGGTCACCGCCTGCGTGAGCCTCTCGCGCATGACGGTCAGGGGGAAATGCTCGCGCTGGATCGCCTCGAGGGGCAGGCCCGAGGCCTTGGCGACGGCCAGGGCCCGATCGATGTCGGCGATCTCCGCCTCGGTGAGGGTGGCGATCCACGAGCCTTCGCGGGCGAGGGCCTCGCCGCGCCAGGCCTTGGGGCCGGTGATCGGGGTCATGCACACTTGGCTCACGGGTCTCTCTCCTTGGGGCCGGACCTACTGGTGCCGCGGGTCCAGGACGTCGCGCAGGCCGTCGCCCAGGACGTTGAGGGCCATGACGATGCCGAAGATCATCAGGCCGGGGTAGAGGGCCATCCACGGCGCGGGCCCTAGGTAGCGCTGGGCCGCGTTGAGCATGCTGCCCCACGACGGCGCGGGCGGCTGCTGGCCCAGGCCCAGGAACGAGAGGCTCGCCTCCGCGATGATGGCGGCGGCCACCGTGATGCTCACCTGCACGAAGAGCGGCGGCAGCGTGTTGGGCAGGATGTGGCGCAGGGCCACGCGCGGCTGCGAGCAGCCCAGCGCCTGCGCCGCCTCCACGTACTCCTCGGTCTTGATCGCCAGCACGGTGCCCCGCACGAGCCGGACGAACGTGGGCAGGGCCGCGATCCCGATCGCGATCATGGCGTTGCCGAGGCCCGGGCCGAGGAACGCGGCCAGCGCGATGGCCACGATGAGGAAGGGGATCGAGAGCATGGCGTCGTTGATGCGCATTATAAGCCCGTCGATCCACCCGCCGACATAGCCCGAGAGCAGGCCGAGCGGCACGCTGAGCGCGACCGCGATGACGACCGGGATCACCCCGGCCAGCAGCGAGGCGCGCGCGCCCCAGAGCAGGCGCGACAGCACGTCGCGCCCCACCTCGTCGGTGCCGAGGCGGTGCACGGCGGACGGGGGCTTGCGCAGGGCACGGTAGTCGATCGCGTTCGGGTCGTAGGGGGCCAGCCGCGGCGCCGCGATCGCGGCCACGATGAAGCCGAGCACCACCGCCAGCGCCGCGATCGCCGCGGGCCGGCGCGCGAGCTGCCGCGCCGCCTTGTAGCGCCGCGTCACCGTCACCGCGGGCGCCGCGAGGACCGCCGCCGGGCTCACGCTCACGTGGTCCCCCGCAGGCGCGGATTGGCCAGGAAGTAGAGCACGTCCGCGCCCAGGTTGAGCAGCACGTAGAGGGTGGCCGACACGAGGACGACCGCCTGCACCACCGCGTAGTCACGGTTGAACACGCCGTCCACCAGCAGCTTGCCGAAGCCGGGGATGGCGAAGACCTGCTCGGTGAGCACCGCGCCCGACAGCAGCCGCCCGAACTCGATCGCGCCGAGCGTGATGACCGGGATCAGGGCGTTGCGCAGGGCGTGCTTCAGCACCACCAGCCGCTCGGGCACGCTCTTGGCCCGCGCGGTGCGCACGTAGTCGGCCCCCAGGGTCTGGAGCATCGCGCTCCGGGTGTGGCGCATGATGACGCCGGCCACCCCGGTGCCCAGCACGAACGAGGGCAGCAGGATCGTGGTCAGATTGCGGCGCAGGTCCTCCCACGGCGGCACGTAGCCGGAGGCGGGCAGCCACCCGAGGCGCACCGCGAACAGCAAGATGAGCATGATGCCCAGCCAGAAGTGCGGCACCGAGAGGCCGGAGAGGGCGAAGAAGTTGGCCACCACGTCCACCGCGGTGCCCTTGCGGGTGGCGGAGAGGATGCCGGCCGGGATGCCGATGCCGAGCGCTACCAGCATCGAGCACAAGGCCAGCTCCACCGTGACCGGCAGCTTCGAGGCCAGCAGCTCGCGCACCGGGATGCGGCTGCGCAGCGACTCGCCGAAGTCTCCCACCAGCACGCGGCCGAGCCAGATGGCGTACTGCACCGGGATGGGCCGGTCCAGGTGGTAGCGCGCGCGGATGGCCGCGATCGCCTCCGGATCGTTCTCCTCGCCGGCCATCGCCACCGCCGCATCCCCGGGCAGCAGCTGCTGCAGCGAGAAGATCAGCACCGAGACGAAGAACAACGTGGGCACCAGGACCGCCAGCCGGCGCGCCACGTAGAGCCCGAGCGCCATGCGGGGCGGCGCCTCAGTTCGTGAGCTTCAGGCCCCGCAGGCGGATGATGCCGTCGGGGTAGGGCGTGAAGCCCTGCACCCGCGTGCTGAAGCCGGTGAACACGCGGCGGTGCCACAGGACGAGCCGCGGCACCTCCCGGGCCATGATCTCGGTGGCCTGGTCGTAGAGCGTCTTGCGCTCCGCCGGCTCCGCCACATGGCGCGCCTTGGTCAGGAGCGCGTCCACGTCCGCGTTGCAGTAGTGCTGGTCGTTCTGCGCGCCCTTGCAGGTGGCGAACGAGTAGACGTTGCCGTCGGGGTCGGGCCGGCCGCTCCAGAACGTGAAGTAGGCCTCGAAGTCGCCCTTGCGCCCGGACTGCAGCATCGTCACGTTCTCCTGGGTCTGGAGGTTCGCGGTGATGCCGGCCTCCGCCCACATGGCCTGCAAGATCAGCGAGGCCTCCTGCCGGTCGCGCTCCGGCGGCACCACCAGCGTGAAGGTGAAGTTCGGCTGGCCCGCCTCCTTCAGGAGCTGCTTGGCTCGGGCCACGTCGCGCTTGGCCACCGGGACCTTCTTGTCGTAGTACGGGTTCGCGGGGCTGATGAACTGGTTGCCCGCGATGTACTCGCCACCGAACACGGTCTTGACCAGAGTTTCCCGATCGATCGCGAGGTCGAGGGCCTCGCGCACCCGCACGTCCGAGAAGGCCTTGCTCTTGGGCCCGTTGGCCACGTTCAGCGGGATCATCTGGTAGCCCAGCTCGGGGACGCCGGTGACTTTGAGCTTGGAATCCCCACGGATTTCCGCCAGGTCGGTGGGCGACACGCGCTCGATCATCTGGAGATCGCCCGAGCGCAGGCTGGCCAGCCGCGAGCTCGAGTCGGTGATGGGCACGAACTCGACGCGGTCGATGGCGAAGGAGTTCTTGTCCCAGTAGTCGGCCACCTTCTCCAGCACGATCTTGCCCTGGGCCACCCGCTGCACGAACTTGTACGGCCCGGCGCACACGGGCTGGGTGCCCAGCTTGTCGCCGAGCGCCTTCGCGGCCTTGGGCGAGACCATCATGCCCGCGCGGTCGGTCAGGGCGGCCAGCAGCGGCACGAGCGGCTGCGAGAGGTGGAAGCGCACCGTGAGGTCGTTCACCACCTCGACCGACTGGATCTCCGCGATCTCGGACTTGCGGAAGGAGCCCGGCGTGGTCTGGTGCCGCTCGATGTTGAACTTCACCGCCTCCGCGTTGAAGGGCTCGCCGTCCTGGAAGCGCACGCCCGGCCGCAGCTTGATCACGATCGACTTGCGGTCCGCGGCCCACTCGTAGCCGGTGGCGAGCTGGGGCACGATCTTGAGGTCGGGGGTGACGTCGAAGAGCTTGTCGCAGAGCGCGGCGAAGACCAGGCGGCCGGTGTAGGCGCGGCTGATCGTCGGGTCGAGGGCGTCGGGGTCGTCGTTGAGCCCGATGCGGAGGACGCTCTGGGCGCTCGCCTCGGCGGGGGCGAGCAGCGCGATGGCGGCCAGCACGGTCAGGATGGCTTTCACGGGGTCTCCTTCGTCGGATCGGGGATGCGTGGCATCGGCTGAGTTCCGGGTACTGCGAGGGATACTGCGGTCCGGGCGCGGCACTGTCAAGACGGGCGTGATCGCGGTACTGTATGCGGCGCGCCCGCGAAGGAGACACCCGGCGGCGCGGGAGGCGTCACATGAACCCAGGGCTCACGATCATCGACATGGAGTGCAACGTCCCCTACGGGGCGGAGCACGAGCGTACCGCCGCCGCCGGCGCGCCGGCCGCGCCCGCGCCGACCGGCCCGTCCGCGGCGGGGGCGGGTCGGCCCGCGGGCTACGGGATGGCGAACTACGGCCGCATCTTCCGCTCGCGGAGCGAGGGCAGCGATCCGCGGCCGACGACCGACCTGGACGGGTACATGAAGCACATCGCCGACCTCGGCATCGTCCGCTCGGTGCCGTTCGGCGTCTCCAACCAGGAGGTCGCCGAGCTGATGCGCCGCTACCCCGGGCGCTTCCTGGGCCTGGCCCGCATCAGCCTCAACACGGACAAGGGCATGGCCGGTGTGCGCGAGCTGGAGCGCCTCGTGCGCGAGGAGGGCTTCTGCGCCCTCGGCGTCTCGGCCCTGGTCGACTGCCTGCCCGCGAGCGACCGTCGCTACTACCCGCTCTACACCAAGGCGGCGGAGCTCGGGATCCCGGTGCGCATCTACTCGTCGATGAACTACGCCAACGACCGGCCGTACGACCTGGGCCACCCGCGGCATCTCGACCAGGTCGCGATGGACTTCCCGGAGCTCACGATCATCGGCGGGCTCGGCGGCTGGCCGTGGGTGAACGAGATGGTGGCCCTGGTCCGCCGACATCCCCGGCTCCACATGGACACCTCGGCCCATCGCGCCCGCTACCTCGGCCAAGCGGGCTCGGGCTGGGAGATGCTGATGCAGCTCGGCAACACCCTGATCCAGGACAAGGTGCTCGTCGGGCTCTCGGCCGGGCTCGTGGGGCAGCCGTACGAG
The DNA here is from genome assembly GCA_035254745.1 of Candidatus Methylomirabilota bacterium. Classification (GTDB taxonomy): domain Bacteria; phylum Methylomirabilota; class Methylomirabilia; order Rokubacteriales; family CSP1-6; genus CAMLFJ01. The sequence continues at coordinate 9,447 of DATFAJ010000148.1, forward strand.
ACCCTCATCCAGGAGTACCTGGGCCTGCCGCTCAAGGACTCGGTCAAGGAGAAGTGGCTCTACCACAACGCGGCGCGCGTCTTCGGGATCGGGTGAGGCGCGCGCGGTGACGCCGCCCACGATCGCCGAGAGGTTGCCGGGAAGCGGGCGCGGGGGCGCGCTCGCGGGCCTGCTCGTGCTGGAGCTGGCCGGGACGCTGGCCGGCGAGCTGGCGGGCGGGCTGCTCGCCGACCTCGGCGCCACCGTGATCAAGATCGAGCCGGTCGCCGGCTCGCCGATGCGGCGGCGCGGCCCCGGCCTGCCGGGAGAGGACTCGCTCTACTTCCAGACGGAGAACCGCGGCAAGCTCTCGGTGCAGGCGGAGCCGGCCGACCTGGCGACCGAGCCGTGGCTCGGCACGCTGCTGGCCGCCGCCGACGCGCTGATCGAGGACCTGGGGCCCGGCCGCCTGGAGGCGGCTGGCCTCTCGCCGGCCGCGCTCGAGGCGCGGAACCCGCGCCTCGCCGTCCTGCGCATCTCGCCGTTCGGCCAGACCGGGCCGCTGGCGGGCGAGCGCGGCGACGATCGCATCGCCCAGGCCTTCTCGGGCGTGCAGTTCACCACCGGCTTCCCGGATCGCGCGCCGATGCCGGTGACGGTACCGCTGGCGGAGGGCTGGAGCGCGATCCAGGGGGCGAGCGGGCTCCTGATGGCGGTGTTCCACGCCCGCCGGAGCGGACGCGGGCAGATCGTCGACATCGGCCTCTACCAGACCTGCCTCCGCCTCCAGGAGGAGGTGGTGATCCGGCACGCCCGCTCGGGCGAGGTGGCGGCGCGGCTCGGCACCGAGTCGCCGGTGGTGGTGCCGGCCAACGTCTATCGCACGCGCGACGGCGGGTGGGTCGCGGTCTCCGGCGCGGGCGACCAGCCCTTCGCGCGCCTCTGCGAGGCGATCGAGGCGCCGGAAGCGCCGAGGGACCCGCGCTTCGCCACCAGCGCGGCGCGGCTGCAGAACCGGGCCGCCGCCGACGCGCTGGTCGGCGACTGGATCGCCCGCCACGACCAGGCCGAGGTGGAGGCGCGCTTCGCCGCGGTCGGGGTGGCCGGCACCGCGGTGCGCTCGGTGGACGACATCGTGGCCGACGCGCACGTGAAGGCGCGCCGGGCGCTGCTGCGCCTGGCGTCGACGTCGGGGCAGGCGTTCCTCGCCCCCGCGGTGGTGCCGAAGCTCACGCGCACGCCGGCGGCGGATCCGCCGCCGGCGCCCCGCCTCGGCGAGCACACCGCGGCCGTGCGTGCCGCGATGACCGGCGCGCCGATCCCGCCGGCGGCCGTGGCGCCCGGGGCGATGGCGGGCGGCGCCCTGGCCGGGCTCCGCGTGCTCGATCTCTCGCAGTGGCTGGCCGGTCCCGCCGCGGCCGCGATCCTCGGCGACTTCGGCGCCGACGTGATCATGGTCGAGCTGCCGCCCGCGGGCGGGACCTCCGACACCTGGGCCCGCACCAGCCCGGGCACGGTGGTCACCAACCGCAACAAGCGGAGCCTCGCGCTCGACGTGCGCGCCCCGCGCGGGCGCGAGGTCTTCCTGGCGCTGGCGCGCGTGAGCGACGTGATCGTCGAGAACTTCCGCCCCGGCACGCTCGAGCGCTGGAAGCTCGGCCCCGAGGTGCTGCTGGAGGCGAACCCGCGCCTGGTGCTGCTGCGCTCCTCCGGATTCGGCCAGACCGGGCCCTACGCCGGCCGCGCGGCCTTCAACCCGGTGGGCCTGGCCTTCGGCGGGATCACCTATCTGAACGGCTGGCCGGACCGGCCGCCGCTGCGCGACGGCGTGATGTCGGGCGACTACACCACCGCGCTCTTCAACGTGCTCGGCACGATGGCCGCGCTGCTGTGCCGCGACGTCGACGGGCGGGGGCAGGTGGTCGACACCGCCATGTTCGAGGCCGCGCTGCGGCTGACCGGCGACCTGCTGCCGGCGCGGACCGCGCTCGGCCTCCGCCGCGAGCGCGCGGGCGGCGACTGGCCGCTCTACCCCGCCGGTCTCACCGTCGAGGCCGCCGACGGACGCTTCGTCGCCGTCTCGGCGGGCTCGGCGCGCGAGGTCGCCGACGCGCTCGAGCGCCTCGGGAGCCGGGCGGGCGCCGATGCCGCCGGCGCGCGGGAGGAGCTCGGCAAGCTCGCCGCGGGCCTCCCCGCCGACCTGGCGGTGGCCCGGCTGCGCGGCGCGGGCCTGGCCGCGAGCGTCGTCAACTCGGTCGCGGACCTGGCGCGGGAGCCGCACTGCTGGAGCCGGGGCGACCTGCTGCGGCTCACGCATCCGGCGCTGGGCGAGATCGTCACCCAGGGCATCGTGCCCGCCCTCTCCCGCACGCCGGGACGCGTGGCCGGCTGGTCCACGCGGCCGGGCTCCGACACCGAGGCCGTGCTGCGCGAGCTGCTGGGCTTCACCCCGGAGCAGATCCGCGAGCTCGCCGCCGGGGCCGCCCCCGGCTCCGCATGATCCGGCTCGCCGAGCGCACCTGGCCGGAGGTGCGCCGGCTGGCCCGTGACGCGCGCGCGGTGATCGTGCTGCCCCTGGGCGCCGTCGAGCAGCACGGTCCGCACCTGCCGCTCCTGGTCGACTGGCTCGGCGCGGAGGCGCTGGCCCGGAGCGTGACGCCCCACCTGGAGCGCGCCGGCTACCGGGTGATCCTGGCCCCCGCGCTCCCGTACGGCGCGAGCCCGCTCGCCGCCGCCTGGCCCGGCACCGTCTCGCTGGCCCGCGGCACGCTGAGGCGCGTGATCGTGGACGTGGTGGCGAGCCTCGCCCGCCACGGCTTCCGCCGCTTCGTGCTCGCGAGCTACCAGGCCGACCCGGCGCACGTCCGGGCGATGGGCGAGGCCAAGCGCGTGCTCCTCCGTCGTCGCGGAGCCGGCGCCCGCCGGCTCCTGATCCAGTTCGCCGGCTTCAGCCCCGAGGCGCCGAGCCGCGCCGCCATGCTGAGCCCCCGCGTGCTGCGGCTCTCGCGCAGCCCGCGCCCGGCCTTCGAGTGGCACGCGGGCGAGCTCGAGACCGCGCTGGTGCTGGCCCGGCGTCCGGAGCTGGCCCGCCGGCGCCTGATCAGGCGGCTGCCGCCGGCGTGGGTGGACTACGGGGCCGCGCTCCGGAAAGGCGCGCGGACGTTCGAGGAGATCGCGCCCGGCGGGCTCGGCTACTTCGGATGGCCTGCCGCCGCTCGCGCGGTGACCGCGAAGCGGGTACTGCGGCTGCGGGGAGGGCTGATGGCCCGGGAGATCTTGCGCGCGTTCGGCAAGCCGCCGGTGGGCGCGGTCCGTCGCGCCCGCCGGCGCTAGGCGGGAAGAAACGACCCGATCTCGGCGGCCCCCGGCGTCAGGGCGCCTGGTTCGCGGCCGTCTGGTACTCGCAGTAGCCCGGGATCAGGTTGCCGCGCCACCATCCGCCGCGGCGCTCGCAGATCACCTTCAGCTCGTCCTCGGTGTAGGTCGGCCCCGGCGGCATCGAGCTGCACGCGGTCAGGAAGCCGCCGGCGGCCGCCGCCAGCAGCGCGCCGAGCACCAGGCGCCGCGCCATGGGCTTCGTCGTGTCCACGATTGTCATCCCCTCTCGCTCTCCGGTCGACGCCCTTGAGATGCGGGCCGACCCCCGCAAGTGACAACCGAGGGAGGCGGGGAGGGGTTCCCCGGGGTCGGGGGATCGGTCAGGCGTGGCTGCCCGCGAGCGCGTAGGCCTGGTCGATCAGGCGCACCGCGCGCACGCAGTCGTGCACGCTGACCGGTGGGGGCGCACCCCGCAGCCAGCAGTCGAGCGCGTCGCGCACCGTCTTGAAGTAGGGGGCCTCGATCTCGGTGCCCTCGGTAATTTCGTCCCCCTCGGCGGTGGCCAGCTTCATGACCCCGTCCTTCACGGTGAGGATGGCGTCCCGGCCGGCGATCTTCCACTCCCCGTCGGTGCCCACGCGTGGGAAACCATTACCGACCTCGATGGTGCCCAGGACCCCGCTGGTCGAGCGCAGCAGCACCGAGGCGTAGTCCTCGACCAGGAGGTCGTGCGCCCGTCTGCTTATCTGGGCCCCGGTCACGCGGGCGTCCTCGCCGGTCAGGTGCAGGAAGATGTCGAGGCCGTGCGGCCCCAGGTTGCGCAGGCAGCCTCCGCCGGCCTCGGCGGGATCGAGCATCCACGCGCAGTCCCACGCCGGATAGCGGGCGGGGCCCGGCCGGTTGATGCGCACGTAGATGTGGGAGAGCGGTCCGAACCGGCCCGCGGAGAGCAGCTCGCGGGCGCGGATCGCGAAGGGCTGATAGCGCTGCGAGAGGGGCACCGCCGCGTAGGCCTTGAGGCGCGCCGCCTTGTCCGCGATGGACTGGACCTCGTCCGCGCTGACCCCCATGGGCTTCTCCATCAGGAACGGATAGCCCTGGTCGAGCAGGTCATGGGCGATCCGCGCCATCTGCCGGTGCCGGCCCAGCGCCATGACGAAGTCGGGCTTCGTCTCCTTCAGCATCTGGTGGTAGTCGGTGAAGACGGCGGGGTTGCCCACCTCCGCGGCGCGCTTGCGGGCGAGGCCCGCGTCGCCGTCCTGCACCGCGACCAGGGCCACGTCGGGCATCGCGACCAGGTGACGCAGGTACGCCGCGTCGAAGAGGGAGTGCCAGTGGCTGACCTCGATGCCGGCTACGCGAATGGTCATGGTGTCCTCGCTCGGGGATGCGAGTGCCGACTCTAGCACAATCGGCTCGCAACATATGGGGGCGCTCGCGCTCCTCGCGCGGATGTATGGGGGCGGGCACGTGCGCCGACGCCATGCATGGGGCCGCGCGTGGCGGGCTACCAGTTGTATGGGGAATTGACCGATCGCGTGGGCGCGCGCGATGGTGGGCGCATGATGACCACGAGCGATCTGGAAGCATTCTTCAGCCGGGGCTGGAACCGCCACGACGTCGAGTGCCTGATGGGCTTCATGGCGGAGGAGTGCGTGTTCGAGAGCGCGGCGGGCCCGGACGCCTGCGGCACGCGCAGCATGGGGCGGGAGCAGGTGCGCCGCGCGTTCGCCCGCGTGTTCGAGGCTTTCCCGGACGTGCGGTTCGAGGCGACGCGCCACGTGGTGGCGGGCGACCGCGGGCTGTCGGAGTGGCGCTTCACCGGCACGACCGCCGAGGGACGGCGGGTGGAGGTGGACGGCTGCGACCTCTCCACCTTCGCGGGCGACAAGATCGCGCGCAAGAGCTCGTTCCTCAAGACCCGCACCGCGTGACGGGCCACCGGCGCGCCGCGGTGCTATGATCCG
>DATFAJ010000149.1:0-2907 GCA_035254745.1 Candidatus Methylomirabilota bacterium
GCGACCATGCTGCTGCTGGGCAGCAGCCTGGCCGCCCTCGGCATGGCCGCCCGCCGGCGCGCCGCCAAGTCCGCGGCGGCCTAGGCCGGGGTCAGGTCTTACATTCCGACATTTTCTCGGGCTAGGGACTCGCCGAGCGCGTGGAAATGTCGGAATGTAAGACCTGACCCCGCGGGTAGCCGAGGGACTTGAGGGAGTCGCCGATCTCGCCGAGGATGGCGGGGTCGTCGATGGTGGCGGGCACGCCGTACTCGACCCCGTCCGCCATCTTCTTCATGGTCCCCCGCAGGATCTTGCCCGAGCGGGTCTTGGGCAGCCGCTTCACCACCGCCACCGTCTTGAACGCGGCCACCGGCCCGATGCGCTCGCGCACCAGCTCGACCAGCTCGCGGCAGAGGTCGGCGTCGGCCCGCGCCACACCGGCCTTGGTGACCACGAAGCCCACCGGCACCTCGCCCTTGATGTCGTCGGTCACGCCCATCACCGCGCACTCCGCCACGTCCGGATGCGAGGAGAGCACCTCCTCCATCGCCCCGGTGGAGAGCCGGTGCCCGGCCACGTTGATGATGTCGTCCACGCGGCTCATGATGTAGATGTAGTCGTCCTCGTCCTTGTAGCCGGCGTCCCCGGTGAGGTAGAAGCCGGGATGCCGCTCGAGGTACGACCGCTCGTAGCCCGCGTCGTTGTGCCAGAGCGTGGGCAGGCTGCCCGGCGGCATCGGCAGCTTCACCGCGATCGACCCGATCTGGCCCGCCGGCACCTCGCGGTTGTCGTCGCCCAGCACCTGGATGTCGTAGCCCGGCACCACCTTGGTCGGCGAGCCCGGCTTCACCGGCAGCATGCCGAGCCCCACGCAGTTCGCGGCCATCGGCCAGCCGGTCTCGGTCTGCCACCAGTGGTCCACCACCGGCACCGCCAGGCGCTCGCGCGCCCAGATGAGCGTGTCGGGATCGCAGCGCTCGCCGGCCAGGAAGAGCGTGCGGAAGCACGACAGGTCGTAGCGGGCCATGTGCTCGCCCCGCGGATCCTCCTTCTTGATCGCGCGGAACGCGGTGGGGGCGGTGAACAGCGCGTTCACCCCGTGCTGGGCGCACACCCGCCAGAACGCGCCCGGGTCGGGCGTGCCCACCGGCTTGCCCTCGTAGAGGATGGTGGTGCAGCCCTTGAGCAGGGGCGCGTACACGATGTAGGAGTGGCCCACCACCCAGCCGATGTCGGAGGCCGCCCAGTACACCTCCCCCGCGCCCATGCCGTACACCGCGCCCATGCTCCACTTGAGCGCGACCGCGTGGCCGCCGTTGTCGCGCACCACGCCCTTGGGGATCCCGGTCGTGCCCGAGGTGTACAGGATGTAGAGCGGGTCGGTCGCGGCCACCGGCACGCACTCCACCGGCGACGCGGCCGCGACCGCCTCCTGCCAGTCCACGTCGCGCCCCGACACCATGCGGGCCGTCTCCATCGGGCGCTGCAGGATCAGGCAGCGCGCCGGCTTGTGCGAGGCTATGTCGATGGCCTGGTCGAGCAGCGGCTTGTAGGGAATGACCCGGCTGCCCTCGATGCCGCAGGAGGCGGAGAGGATCAGGGTCGGCTTCGCGTCGTCGATGCGGGTGGCCAGCTCCTTGGGCGCGAAACCGCCGAAGACCACCGAGTGGATGGCCCCGAGGCGCGCACAGGCGAGCATCGCGATCACCGCCTCCGGCACCATCGGCATGTAGATGATGACCCGGTCCCCCTGCGCCACGCCCTGCCGTCGCAGCGCGCCGGCGAAGCGGGCGACCTGGTCCCGCAGCTCGAAGTAGGTGAAGGACCGCACCGTCTGCGTCACCGGCGAGTCGTAGATCAGCGCGAGCTGCTTGCCGCGACCGCGGTCGACGTGCAGGTCGAGGGCGTTGTAGCAGGTGTTGAGCCGGCCGCCCTGGAACCAGCGGTAGTAGGGCGGCCGGCTCGAGTCGAGCACCCGGTCCCACCGCCGCTCCCAGTGGACGTCCTCGGCCGCGGCGGCCCAGAATCCCTCCGGGTCACGCCGCGCACGCTGATAGACCTCGTCGTAGATCGTCGCCATCCTCACCGCCTCCTCGAGCCGCCTCGTGTCCCGACGCGACCGGACTGTACAACGGTGACCCGACACCTTGCCAGCGGAACCACCCGCGCCCTATCATCGTCTCGATCATGACCGTGCGCTGCCGGCTCGCCGTCCTGGCCCTGGTGCTCGTCCTGGGCGGCTCGCTCCCCTCCCCCGCCGGCGCCGCCCCGGAGGAGGTGCGCACGCTGCCCGCCCGCCCCGGGGTCACGGAGTCGTTCCTGCTGCTGCGACCGGAGAAGCCCCCGGTCGCCACCGTGATCATCTTCGCGGGGGGCGACGGCAACCTGGCCCTGACGCCGGCCGGCCTGGGACAGCTCCAGGGCAATTTCCTGGTACGGACCCGGCAACGCTGGGTGCGCGAGGGCTTCCTGGTGGCCATCCTCGACACGCCCTCGGATCACCCGCGCGGCCTGTGGAACTTCCGTACCACCAAGGCGCACGCGGCCGACGTGAAGGGGGCGATCGCGGCGGTTCGCGACATCGCCCCGGTGCCGGTCTGGCTCGTGGGTACCAGCATGGGCACGCTCTCCGCGGCCAACGCGGCGGCCCGGATCGGCGACGGCGGGCCGGACGGCGTCGTGCTCACCTCCTCGGTCACCGGGACGTCGAAGGTGAGCTACGAGACCGTGCTCCATGGCGGTCTCGAGGACATCCGGGTCCCCACCCTCGTGGTGCATCACAAGAACGACACCTGCCCGGCCTCACCCTACTCGGGGGCGGAGGCCGTCATGAAGGCGCTCAAGAAGGCACCGGCCAAGGAGCTGATGACCTTCGAGGGCGGAAGCCCGGCCATCTCGCCACCGTGCGAGGCGAAGGCCCCGCAC
>DATFAJ010000150.1:0-5268 GCA_035254745.1 Candidatus Methylomirabilota bacterium
CCGCGGAAGAAGTCCGCGGCGGCCACGCTGCGCGAGCCGCGGCGGCTGCTCACCCGGATCGTGGCGTCGAGCGCGACCGCGCAGGCCGGGAGCTCCGCGGCGGGATCCGCGAGCGCGAGGCTGCCACCGACGGTGCCGCGCGCCCGGATCGCGGCGTGCCCCACGTACGGCACCGCGGCCGCGAGCAGGGGCGCGTGCTCGCGCACGAGCGGCGAGCGCTCGAGCGCCTCCTGCCGCGTGAGGGCGCCGATGACCAGCCCCTCGGGGGCGAGCCGGATGTCGTCGAGGCCGGGGAGCCGATTGATGTCGATCACCGCGCGTGGTGTGGCCAGGCGCATGTTGAGCGCGGGCACCAGGCTCTGGCCGCCGGCCAGGATGCGCCCGTCGTCGCCGTATCGATCGAGGAGGTCGAAGGTCTCGGCGAGCGAGGCGGGGCGGTGGTACTCGAAGCGGGCCGGCTTCATGGCCGCCTATCCTGCCTGAATGCCGGGGCGAGGTAAAGAGGCGGCGGCCCGGGCCGCGGGCGGATCGCCTAGCCGCCCGCCATCGCTCCGACGACCAGCAGCGGCTCGGCGCCGGTCACGACCGCCTCGGGCAGGGGGGTATCCGGCGACTCGTGGGAGAGATCCTGCTCGCAGGCGAAGAATCTCAGAAAGGCCCGTCGCTGCTGGGTGACCTGATCGCGGATCGTCCCGCGCAGCATGGGATAGGTCGCCTCGAGCGCGTCGAGCGCCGCGCGCAGCGTCACCGGCCCCGCGACCGCGACCTTCACCTCGCCGTCGACGCGCGCGAGCGTCCGCAGGTGGGCGGGAAGGACGATACGGATCATGGGTGGATCACGGGTGGATCACGGCAGGGTCTGGACCTCGACCGACACCACCGCGGGGAGATCCCGGACGATCGGCGCCCAGTGGTCCCCCGCGTCGGCCGAGGCGTACACCTGCCCGCCGGTGGTGCCGAAGTACACCCCGCACGGATCGAGCGAGTCCACCGCCATCGCGTCCCGCAGCACGTTGACGTAGCAGTGGCGCTGCGGGAGGCCGTTGGTGAGCGCCTCCCACTCGTTGCCACCGGTGCGACTGCGGTACACGCGCAGCCGGCCGTCGGGCGGATAGTGCTCGGAGTCGCTTTTGATCGGCACCACGTAGACGGTGTCCGGCTCGTGCGCGTGCACGTCGATCGGGAACCCGAAATCGCTCGGCAGGTCGCCGCTCACCTCGCGCCACGACTCGCCCGCGTCGTCGCTGCGCATGACGTCCCAGTGCTTCTGCATGAACAGCACCCCCGGCCGCGAGCGGTGCATCGCGATGCGGTGCACGCAGTGGCCGACCTCGGCGAAGGGATCCGGGATGCCCTCGGACCGGAGCCCCCGGTTGATCGGCCGCCAGGTCTTGCCCGCGTCGTCGCTCCGGAACGCGCCCGCGGCCGAGATCGCGACGAAGATCCGCCCGGGATGGGTCGGATCGAGGACGATCGTGTGCAGGCACATCCCGCCCGCGCCCGGCTGCCAGGACGGCGCGGAGGTGTGGGTGCGAAGTCCGGGCAGCTCGTGCCAGCTCTGGCCGCCGTCGGTGGTGCGGAACAGGGCCGCGTCCTCGACCCCGGCGTAGACCGTGTCCGGATCGGTCGCCGAGGGCTCCAGATGCCAGACCCGCGCGAACTCCCAGGGATGGGGCGTCCCGTCGTACCACTGGTGGGTTCCGGTCGCGCCGTCGTACGAGAACTTATTTCCCACCGTCTCCCACGTCCGGCCGCCGTCGCTCGAGCGCTGGACCACCTGGCCGAACCAGCCACTGGACTGCGAGGCGTAGAGGCGATCCGGGTCCGCGGGCGACCCCTTGAGATGGTAGATCTCCCAGCCCCCGAAGTGAGGGCCGGCCACGTCCCACTGCTCGCGCTTGGCGTCCGCCGTCAGGACGAACGCGCCCTTGCGCGTGCCGACCAGTACCCGTACCCTGCTCATTCGTCGCTCCTTTACCGGCCTCGCTTCGCGCCATGCGGGGCCATCCGGCGTGGGTTCGCTTCTACTATATGGTCGTACCGGGCGGCTCGCCATCGACAGGGCCGGCCGAAAGATCGGGCCGGCGGCCCGTGTCGATCCCGGGACTCCGCGGACGACTACCCCGGAACCGACGGGTGTCCAACATGTGCCCTACGTGTGCCCAACATATGGAGGAGATGGATCATGACCTATGCCCTCTGGATCATCCAGGCGCTGCTGGGACTGCTGTTCCTGTTCTCCGGCGGCATGAAGTTCGTCATGTCGGTCGCGGAGATGACAAAGGCCATGCCATCGATGCCGGGCTGGTTCCTGCATTTCATCGGGGTGATGGAGATCCTCGGGGGGCTCGGCTTGATCCTGCCCAGCCTGCTGCGCATCCGGCCCGGGCTGACTCCGCTCGCCGCGGCGGGCCTCGTGATCATCATGATCGGGGCGACGGTGATCACGCTCACCACGATGGGGGCCGGCGCCGCGGCGCTCCCGCTGATCGTCGGGATCCTCTGCGCGTTCGTCGCCTACGGTCGATGGCGGCTGGCTCCGCTGTCGGCCCGCGGCTGAGGCGCGCCGCTGTCGATCCGGAGCGGGCGCGGGCGACTACCTGGCGAGGAGGACACGATGACATCGAGGAGCGGAGGGCTCTCGAAGGCGCGGCTCGGCCGGATGCGGGACGTCATGGCCGCCCACGTGGAGCGCGGCGACATCCCCGGGCTCGTCACGCTCGTGAGCCGGCGGGACGAGGTGCACGTCGAGGCGATCGGCACCGGACGTCTATCACGACTTCTGGACCCAGGCCTATCAGGCGATCGACGACTGAAACCATCAGGAACCTACCGGGAGATACGACGATGCGATTCATGATGCTGGTCAAGGCGAGCCGGGATTCCGAGGCGGGCAAGCTTCCGACGAAGGAGCTCGTCGCCGCGATGGGAGAGTTCAACGAGGCGATGGCGAAGGCGGGGGTGCTGCTGGCGGGCGAAGGGCTTCACCCGAGCTCGAAGGGCACCCGCGTGACGTACACGGGCGGCAAGCGCCTCATGACCGACGGGCCCTTCGCGGAGACGAAGGAGCTGCTCGCCGGGTTCTGGATGATCCAGGCGAAGTCCAAGGCGGAGGCACTCGAGTGGGCGTCCCGCATCCCGTTCACCGACGGCGAGGTCGTCGAGGTGCGCCAGGTCTTCGAGGCCTCCGACTTCCCGGCGGACGTCCTGCCGCCCGGGGAGGCCGCGCGCGAGGAGGCGCTCCGGGCGGAGCTCGCGAAGAAGACGGGCAAGTCGTAGGGGTCAGGTCTCGAGGTGAAACGGCACGTCGACCACGACGACGCCGCGGCGGAACAGGAGCGCGCCCTTCACCAGCAGCGCGGTCTGGTTGTGCAGCAGGTGCTGCCACCACCGGCGCGGCACGAACTCCGGGATGACGATCGTCACCACCGAGTTCGCGTCGCGCTCGCGGATGCGGCCGACGTAGTCGAGGAGCGGGCGGAGCATCGAGCGGTAGGGTGAGGCGAGCACCACCAGCGGGACCCCGCAGCCTCCCTTCGACCAGCGCTCCTCGAGCCGCGCGGTCGCGCTCGGATCGAGCTCCACGTAGACCGCCTTCGGGCTGGGCGACAGCGACTGGGCGTACCGCAAGGCCTTGACCACGCCCATGTGGAGGTCGCCGACCAGGACGAGCACCGTGTTGCTCACCGGCGGCTCCTCGACGAGGTGCTCGAGGGAGAGTTCCTCGGCCACCGTGTCGTAGTGGCGGTGGATCGCCCGGAAGCCCAGGACCAGGAGCGGGATCAGGAAGACCACGATCCACGCGCCGTGGGTGAACTTGGTCACCGCGATGACCACCGTCACCGCGCCGGTTACGAGCGCGCCGAGCCCGTTCACTCCGAGGCGCCACCGCCAGCCCGCCCCGCCGTCGGTGAGCCAGTGCCGCACCATGCCGGCCTGGGAAAGCGTGAACGAGATGAAGACCCCGACCGCGTAGAGCGGGATCAGGGCGTGGGTGTCGCCGCCGAAGACGACGATGAGCGCGGCGGCCAGGCCGGCCAGGATCAGGATGCCGTTGGAGAAGACGAGCCGGTCTCCCAGCGTCCGGAACTGCCGGGGCGCGTAGCGGTCGCGGGCGAGCAGCGAGTTGAGGCGCGGGAAATCGGCGAAGGAGGTGTTGGCGGCGAGCACGAGGATGAGGGTGGTCGAGCCCTGGACCAGGTAGTAGGGGAGGCCGTCGCCGAAGAGCCGGCGCGCGACCTGGGAGACGACGGTCTCGTCGGCGAGGGGCGTGATCCCGAGCGCGGACGCCAGCACCGAGACGCCGATGAAGAGCGTGCCCAGCACGGCGGCCATCCAGCCCATGGTGAGGGCCGCGTTGCGGGCCTCCGGGGGCTTGAAGGCGGGGACGCCGTTCGAGATCGCCTCGACGCCGGTGAGCGCGGTGCAGCCGGAGGCGAACGCGCGCAGCACCAGGAACCAGGTCAAGGTCTGGGTGGTCGCGACCGCCTCGGGAGCCGCGGCCGGGGGAAGCGTACCGGTGAGCCACCGGACGAGGCCGGTGCCCACCAGTGCGCCGAAGGTGACGATGAAGAGATAGGTCGGCACCGCGAAGACCCGGCCGGACTCGCGGACACCGCGCAGGTTGGCGTAGGCGATGGCCGCGGTGAACGCGATGCCCAGCAGCACGCGGTGGGTCAGCAGCCACGGCACCGCGGAGGTGAGCGCGGCCACTCCCGCGGCCACCGACACCGACACCGTGAGCACGTAGTCGATGAGCAGTGCCCCCGCCGCGATCAGGCCCGCGGTGGGCCCGAGGTTGGCGCGCGCCACGATGTAGGAGCCGCCGCCGCTCGGGTAGGCGTGGATGGTCTGCTGGTACGACACGCTCACCACCACCAGCAGCCCCGCGATGGCGAGCGCGATCGGCACCGTGAGATGCGCCGCCGCGGTGCCGGCCAGGACCAAGATCAGGAGGATCTCCTCGGTGGCGTACGCCACCGAGGACATGGCGTCGGAGGAGAAGACGGCGAGGGCGACGGTCTTGGAGAGGCGCTCGTGCCGCGCCTGGGCGAGGGGAATGGGAGCGCCCACGATCAGGCGCTTGAGGATGCTCATTTCCATGCTTGCCTAGGCTGCTCCCATCGCGCATTCTACGCAACGTGCCTGCGAAAGGACGGCATGAATGAACGCCCACCTCCCCGGTCCGACGCCCGCGCGCCTCGATCGGGCCGGCGATCCGATCGGGTAACCGCCCCGCTCACCGAGCCATCCATCGAGAAGGGAGCG
>DATFAJ010000151.1:0-4656 GCA_035254745.1 Candidatus Methylomirabilota bacterium
CCTCGTGCTCGCGGTGCCGGTGGACGGCAAGTGGGTGCAGGGCGGCTTCTTCGCGTGCCGGCTCTGGGAGTTCGCGGTGGGCATGGCCGCGGGGGCGCTCTGGCGGAGGGCGCCGGCGGCGATCGACGCCGCGGTCCTCTCGTGGCGGGGCTTCGTGGCCGGGGCCGGGCTCTACGCCCTCGGCCTCTACTCCTACGGCGCCCTGTGGTCCTATCTCTTCACCGACGCGCTCATCGGCACCGGTCTCACCGTGATCCTCGTCAACGTCGCGCGCGCGATGGGCCGCCTGCCACGGTTGAGTACCGCGGTGATGGCGGTGGGGGCGTCCTCGTACGGGCTCTATCTCGTCCATCAGCCCTACGTGCACTACTTCGGCACGCGGATGCGATCGCTCGATCTCGCGCTGTTCGTGGTCGGCGCGGGCGGGATCGTCGTCGCGCTCGTGCTCGGAGCGATGGCGCTCGAACGAGGGGTGAATGCCCTGACGAGGCGGGTCCTCGGCTAGCCGGAGCGCGCTAGCGGCACTCCTTCACCCAGTCGACCGTCTCGACCGCCACCCGGTAGGTCGCGCCGCCCTCGCCGACCGGCACGTCGAAGAGCGACCGGTTGCCGGAGAGCACGTCGCCCACCACGCGGCGCCGGTACGTGCCCGCGACCGCGCCGTCGGCGCCCAGCCGGTCCACGCGGAGCCACACGTTGGCGGCGTCCTTGATGTTGCGGTTGTAGAGGTAGCCCACCACGTGGGCGCCCCCGCCGCGGGCGGGCTCGACGGTCCACTCGGGTTGCAGGAGCGGAGACGACGGCCCCGAGAGGTCCTGGGCTCCGGCGCCGGTCGCGAGCGCGCCCACGAAGCCGGCCGCGAGGACGAGCGAGCGCATCGATGTCGGCATGGGCCGAGTGTACCGCCGTCTTGTCTCGTGGAGTAGAGTACGAGCGTGACGTGCCGCCGCTCCCCCGCCGCGCTGGCCGCCCTGCTGCTGCTCCTGCTGGCGACCGCCGCGGCCGCGGCGGCTCCGCACCTCGGCGCGGAGGACCTCCTCGCTCACGTCGCCGCCCTGACCGCGCCCGCGATGGAGGGCCGCGGCTCGGGCACGCCGGGGGGCGATCGCGCGGCCCGCTACATCGCCGACGTCCTGCAGCGGGCGGGCCTCCGTCCCGGCGGCGACGCGGGCTCCTTCTTCCAGGAGTTTCCGGTGGCGGTGATCCCGGGGCTCGGGCCCGGCAATCGTCTCGAGGCGACCGGCTCCGCGCCCCGGGTCCTCGAGGTCGGGCGCGACTGGGCGCCGCACGGCGGATCGGCCACCGGCGAGGTCGAGGGCGAGCCGGTCTTCGTGGGCCACGACGACTATGCCGGCGTCGACGCGCGCGGCCGCATCGCGCTCGCGCTGGCGGGCGCGTCGACGCCGGCGGGCGTCGCGCGCTCCTCCCGCCTCGAGCAGCTCGTCGCGGCCCGGCGCGCGGGGGCCCGGGCGCTCCTGCTGATCGACGAGACCGTGCCCGCGGTGGCCGCGACCGCCGCGCCGGTGGCGATCGTCTCGGGCAGCGTCACCCGGGCCGCGGCCGCCGCGCTGCTCGGGCGCTCCGCCGATGCCCTCGCGAGCCCAGGGTCGCGCGCGGCCGCGCCCGGCGTCCGGGTCCGCCTGCGCGTGGACCTGGCGACCGAGGAGCGGCGGGCGGCCAACGTGATCGGGGTGGTGCCGGGCGCGGATGCCGCGCTCGCCCGCGAGGTGGTGGTGATCGGGGCTCACTACGATCACCTCGGGCGCGAGGGCGAGGTCGTGTACCACGGCGCGGACGACAACGCCTCCGGCACCGCGGTGGTCCTGGGCCTCGCGCAGTCGCTGGCCGCATCGCGGCCGCCGCGCACGCTGGTGTTCGTCCTGTTCGCGGGCGAGGAGCTGGGACTGCTCGGCTCCGACCATCAGGTGCGGCACCCGTCGGTGGTCCCGGTCGAGCGCATGGCGGTGATGCTGAACTTCGACATGGTTGGCCGGCTCGACGGGCGCCATCTGCTGGTCGGCGGGGTGGACACCGGCGGAGGCTTCCGCGGGCTGGTGGAGACGGCCGCGACGGAGGCGGGGCTCGACGTCGACGCGCGCGCGTCTGGCACCGGGCCCTCGGACCACACGCGATTCAACGCCGCCGGCGTGCCGGTGCTCTTCTTCCACAGTGGCTCGCACGCCGACTATCACCGCCCGTCCGATACCGCGGATCGGATCGACGCGGCGGGCATGGCGAGGATCGCCCACATGGGTCGGACCCTGGCCACGCGGATCGCCGACGGGCCGCGCCCGGTGTTCGCGCGGGTGCCGGAATCGGCGCCGCCCGGACGGTCGGCGGAGCAGGCCGGGAGCCCGAGGGGCGCGGGCGACGCCTTCCTCGGCATCGCGGCGGACCTCCGCGCGGGATGGGACGGGGTGCGGCTCCGGGCGATCGTGCCCGGCAGCGCCGCCGAGCAGGCCGGCCTGCGGGCCGGCGACGTGCTGGTGCGGCTGGACGACACCGGCCTCCAGGCGTTCACGGACCTCCGCGCGCTGCTCGACGGCCGGAGGCCGGGCGAGACGCTGCGCCTCGTCTACCTGCGCGACGGCATCGATCACGCGACCTCGGTCACGCTCGGCCCCCGCCCGTGAGCCTGGCTCTGGCGGTGACCGCCGCCTCGTGCCACCTCCGCAACCTGCGCACGCGGCTGCCGTTCCGCTACGGGGTGGTCACGCTCACCCGATTCCCCCTGCTGCACCTGGCGGTCGACGTGGAGGCGGCCGACGGCCGCCGCGCGCGGGGATTCGCGGCCGACAACCTCCCGCCCAAGTGGTTCGACAAGGACCCGGCCCGGACCTTCCGCGACAACGTCGAGGACGAGCTCCGCGCGATCCGCACCGCGCAGGCCGCCTACCTCGACGCGGCCCGGACGCCGCGGCCGGTGTTCGACGTGTGGCGGGACGCCTACGCGGAGTGCGCGCGCCGCGCGCCCGCGCTCGGGCTCAACGGGCTCACCGCCGCCTTCGGCTCGTCCCTCTTCGAGCGCGCGCTGGCCGACGCGGCGGGGCGTCTGACCGGCCGGGACCTCGTGGGCATGCTGCGGGACGACGTGCTCGGGCTCCGGCCCGAGGCGGTGCACCCCGCGCTGACCCGCGACCACCTGCGGGCCTGGGCGCAGCGGGCCGCGCCCGACTCGATCGCGGTGCGCCACACGGTGGGGCTGCTCGATCCCATCGTCGCGGACGACGTGCCGGCGGACGGCTGGCTGCGCGACGGCCTGCCCCAGACGCTGGCGGAGTGCGTGCAGGCGCACGGGCTGCGTCACTTCAAGCTGAAGGTGGGCGGGCAGGTCGACGCCGACGTGGACCGCCTGCGGCGGATCGCGGAGACGCTCGATCGGCTGATTCCCGATCCGTACCTGGTGACCCTCGACGGCAACGAGCAGTACAAGGCGATGGCCGACTTCGCGACGCTGGTGGAGGCGATCCGCGGAACGCCGGCGCTGGCGCGCCTCTGGCGCTCGATCGCGTTCATCGAGCAGCCGCTCGACCGCGGCATCGCGCTCGACGCGGCGGCCACCGAGGGGCTCGACGCGCTCGGGCGGCAGGTGCCGATCATCATCGACGAGAGCGACGGCGACCTCGAGGCCTTCCCGCGCGCCATCGCGCTCGGCTACCGCGGGGTGTCGACCAAGAACTGCAAGGGCATCGTGAAGTCGTTCCTGAACCGCACGCTCGTCGAGGGCCTGAACGCGGAGCGACCCGCGCCCGCGCGCCTCTTCATGAGCGCGGAGGATCTCACCAACGTGCCGGTGGTGCCGCTGCAGCAGGACCTCGCCACCGGGCGGGCGCTCGGCATCCCCCACGTCGAGCGGAACGGGCACCACTACGTGCGCGGCCTCGCCCACTGCTCCGGGCGGGAGCGGGCGGCCGCGCTCCGGCACCACCCCGACCTCTACATCGGCGACGAGCGCGAGGCGTGGCTGCGAATCGAAAACGGCCGGCTGCGCGTGGGCTCGCTCGCCACCGCCGGCTACGGGGTGGCCTTCGATCCCGACCTGGAGGCGATGATCCCGCTCGAGCGCTGGACCTTTGATTCGCTCGAGACGGACGGTTCGCTCGAGACAGGCCCGCCGGACCGCGCGGGGTAGGGCGGCCGGCCGCCCCACATTGCCCGCCGGGGACCGGCGCGCGTCGAGTACTATGACCGTGCTCGCCGATGACCGGGACCGGACGCGCGCTCCACCGCTACCTGCCCGCCGCCGCGCTCTTCGTGGCGCTGATCGTCGCCTGGCAGCTCGCGGTGACCGTGCTCCGGCTGCGCGAGTACCTGCTCCCCGCGCCGATGAGCGTGGTGCGCGCCATGATGGGCGACGAGATCCCGTGGCTGCGCCACCTCGGGATCACCTCGGTCGAGATCGTGGGAGCCTTCGCGCTGGCCGGGGTCGTCGGGGTGGCCCTCGGGGTGGCGGTGGCGTGGTCGCCGGTCCTGTCGCGGGCGCTCGTGCCCTTCCTGGTGTTCGTGAACACGCTGCCCAAGGTGGCGGTGGCCCCGCTCTTTCTCCTCTGGCTCGGCTACGGGGTGCTGCCCAACATGCTGATCGGCGCGCTGATCGGGTTCTTCCCGGTGGTGATCAACACCGCGGTCGGCCTCTCGCAGGTGGACGAGGAGCTG
>DATFAJ010000152.1:0-2562 GCA_035254745.1 Candidatus Methylomirabilota bacterium
GGGTAGAGCTTGCCGAAGAAGAAGTGGTCCGCTCCCTCGATTATCCGCGCCTC
The DNA here is from genome assembly GCA_035254745.1 of Candidatus Methylomirabilota bacterium. Taxonomy (GTDB): domain Bacteria; phylum Methylomirabilota; class Methylomirabilia; order Rokubacteriales; family CSP1-6; genus CAMLFJ01. The sequence continues at coordinate 54 of DATFAJ010000152.1, forward strand.
CGCCCCGGTGGCCTCGGCGAGCCGCTCCAGCGCGTCGACCGGGCAGTAGGTGTCGCGGGTCCCGGCCACCAGGAGGGTGCGACCGGCCCCGGGCGCCAGGACCTGGAAATCGAACATGCCGAGCGGAGGGGCGACGAGGACGAGCGGCGCGTCGCCGGGCCGCATCGCCCGCGCGGCGGTCCAGGCCCCGAACGAGTAGCCGATGACGCCGACCGGGCTTCCCGCAGACAGGCGGCCGGCCAGGGTCGCCACCGCAGCCCGCACGTCGTCCTGCTCCCCCAGCCCCTGGTCGTGGACCCCGGTGGAGGCGCCGACCCCCCGGAAGTTGAAGCGGAGGGTGGCGTGGCCGGCCGCGCGAACGACCTCCGCGGCCCGGATCACCACCGGATTGTCCATGTCCCCGCCGTAGAGCGGGTGGGGGTGGCAGAGGACGAAGCCCCCCTTCGGGCCCTCCACGAGGGCGAGCCGTCCCTCCAGGCTGGGTCCCCCGGGTACCGGCACGACGACGGGGTCTTCCATGGCGCTCCGACCTTAGGGGGTCACCGGGGAATATTCAAGGGCCAGCCCGCGTCTGAACCGGCGAGGTTATAATTTCACCCATGGCCATGCTGGGATGCCTGTGGAACCGCCCGCGGCTCGAGCGCCTGGTCGACGGCGCCCTGGGGCCCCGGATGGAGCGCATGGCCACCTCTCACGCCTCCCGCTGCGTGGGCTGCCGGGACGAGGTGGAGCGCCTTCGTCGGCTGCAGGCACTGGTCCGTGGTGTCGAGACTCCGGTGGCCGATCCCGACTGGTCGGGCTTCTGGCCGGCCGTGCGCGTCCGGATCGCGGCCGAGCATCCGGCGCCGGCGCGCGACCCGTGGTGGCTCCCGTTCTGGAAGCCGGTGTGGGGGCATCCGCGGGTGGCCCTGGGAGGGCTCGTGATCTCGGGCCTGGCGGCGGCCCTGGTGCTCTGGCCGAGCGCGGAGACCACGAAGGCGGCGATGGCCGCGCCGGTGGAGGTCCAGGACGTCTCGACCACGGATCCCAGCCGCAGCGTGATGGTCTACTCGAATCCGGACGACGACGTCACGGTGATCTGGGTCTTCAATCCGATGGAGCCGGACGAGCAGTCCTGATCCGCTCCGCGCCGGCCGGCGCGGCGGTCGTTCCCGGGCGGGGCGCTACTCCTTCAGGCTCGCCAGCCGCTCCTTCGCGAGCGGTGCCTCTTCCGACTGGGGGAAGTGCTCCACCAGGTACTGCAGGCGCGCCTGGGCGAGCGCGGTCTGCTTGAGCTCGACGAGCGCGAGCGCTTCCTTGTAGAGCGCGGTCGGCACCTTGCTGCCCCGCGGGTAGGCCACCATCACCTTGCGGAACTCCTGCACCGCCTGCTCGAGGTTCTCGCGGGCCTTCTCGGGCTGGCTCGCGGTGGCGCGCGCCATGCTGAAGTAGGCCTCGCCGATCCAGTACTGGGCGCTGTCCGCCAGCGCGGAGTCCGGGAAGCGACGGAGGAAGTCGCGGAACCCGGAGACCGAGAGCGGGTAGAGCCCCTTGCTGAAGTCGAGATACGCGGCCTGGTAGCTCTCCTCCGCGCTGGCGCCCGCGCCGGAGGCCCGGGGAGCCGCGGTCGAGGGGGCAGGCACCCCGCCCGAGCGGGAGGGCGGGGGAATGGGCGCGGCGCCGCCGCTCGGGGCGGACCGGCCCAGGGAATCCACCCGCTGCGACAGGTCGTCCACCCGGGCGGTCACCCGTGCGACCTCCCCGGAGAGCGCGTCGAGCCGCGCGCCGAGGGCCGCGATCTGCTTCGAGGTCTCCGCGCCCTGCTCGCGGGTGCGCCGGTCGAGCTGGCCCACCACCGTGTCGGTGTCGCCGCGGCCCCGGTGCACCGCGAGGGTCAGCGAGTTGACGTCCTGCCGGAGCTGCGCGACGTCCTGCTGCAGCGCCTGGCCGGAGACGTCGGCGCAGCCTGCGGAGGCGGCCACCATCGTGAGCAGGGCGGCCGAAGCGACGAAGGGGAGCCGGTGGCTCCCCTTCGTCATCTCGCGGTGCAGCACGCGAAGGCGCCTCGTGCGGATCAGCGCGCCTTCACCAGGAAGTGGGCTCGACGGTTCTGGGCCCAGCAGGCCTCGGCGTGCTCGGTGCACGTGGGCCGCTCCTTGCCGTACGAGATGATCGTGATCCGGTTCGCCTGCACGCCCTGGGCGACGAGGTAGTTCATGGTCGCCTTCGCGCGCCGCTCGCCGAGGGCGAGGTTGTACTCGTTGGTGCCGCGCTCGTCGCAGTGCCCCTCGATCAGGACCAGGTTGTTGTTCGACTTCAGCCAGGTCGCGTTGGTGTCGAGCGTCTTGGCGTCGTTCGGCCGGATGTCGTACTTGTCGAAGTCGAAGAACACGTCCTTCAGGTTCGCGGTCGCCGTGAACTCACTCGGCGCCGGCGGCGTGGCGGGGGCCGCGGTGGAGGGCGCCGCCGGCGACGGCGTCATGGAAGGCGCCGCCGTCGAGGGAGCGGCGGCGGAGGGGCTCGGCGAGCC
>DATFAJ010000153.1:0-8076 GCA_035254745.1 Candidatus Methylomirabilota bacterium
GGGAACCGTGTCTTCTGCGCGTCTCCAGAGCGGAGAGCCCCTTTCCTCGTGGCTCGCTCGAGGGCCCACGAGCGCGGCGCCTCAGGCTGTTCCCGGCGGCCGGCCCCCCGGCCCCGCCAAGCGCTACGCTAGCGGTTGGGGCCGCGGCCCATCGGGTAGGGCTGCCAGCGGATCAGGGAGGTCTTGGGGAGCACGCCGGGGTTGACCGCGGAGCGCGGCCACTTGCCCTGGAGCACGGTGGCGATCTCGCGGCCCAGCCGCCGGCGCGTCTCGGGCGCCATGCGGGCGGTCGCGGAGGCGATGTGCGGGCTCACCAGCACGTTGTCCATGTGGAGCAGCGCGTTGTTCGGGTCGACCGGCTCCACCTCGAACACGTCGAGCGCGGCGCCCGCGATCCAGCCCTGCCGCAGCGCCTCGCTCAAGGCCTTCTCGTCGACGGTCGGCCCCCGCCCGTTGTTGATGAAGATCGCGCTCTTCTTCATGGCCCGGAACTCACGCTCGCCCATCATGTGGCGCGTCTCGGAGTTGAGCGGGGCGTGCATCGAGAGGAAGTCGGCACGCTGACACAGCTCGATCAGGCTCGTCACCGGCTCGACCCCCACCGCGGTCATCTCGAGCTCGGCCAGGAACGGATCGTAGGCGATCACTCGGAGGCCGAAGGCGTGGCAGCGGCGCGCCACCGCCTTGGCCACGTTGCCGAACGAGATCAGGCCGATGGTCTGCCCGTAGAGCCGCGGGATGTTCGCGAAGTACGGCCGCCCCTCCGTCCACTTGTTGTCGACGGTGAGCTGGTGCATCAGGCGCAGCCGGCGGTGGGCGGCGAGGAACATGGCCATGGTGTGGTCGGCCACCTCGTCGATGAACACGTCGGGCACGTTGGTGACCACGATGCCGGCCTCGGTGGCCGCGTCCACGTCCACCGTGTCCGCGCCCACGCTGCCGAGCCCGATCACCTTGCAATTGCGCAGCCCCTTGATGATGGCCGCGGTGATGCGCCGGTTGCGCGCGATGACCGCGTCGGCGTCCTTCGCGGCGGCGATGAACTCCTCCTCGGTCTTGGCCGGGACCTCGACGATCTCGGCCCCGATCGGGTCGAGCGCCTCGCGCTCGATCGAGTAGGCCGAGTCGGCCAGGTCATAGGTGATCCCGCCCGACGGCTTCTGGACGACGACCTTGAACTTCGTGCTTGCGGCTGCCATGCCGGCGACCTCCTGGATGGTCCGAGTGGAATTTCCGTCCGCGGCCCCCAAGCATACGCTTCGCGCGGACCCCAAGTCGAGGCCCTCCTGTGCTAGGGTTCCCCCTGTCATGCTCGTCGGCGCCTTCGCGGTCGCGCACACTCCCCAGCTCCTGATCCGCCCCGAGACCGAGGACCGCGCGCTGGTCCTCCGCGTCCACGAGGCGATGGGCCGGGTCAAGCGACGGCTCGAGGCGCTGCGGCCGGACGCGCTCGTGGTGATCGCGGGCGATCACGTCGAGGCCTTCTTCCTCGACGCGGTGCCCGCCCTCGCGGTGTACGTGGGGCGGCAGTGCGCGGGCACCTTCGGCCCCTACCGCTACCGGTTCGACATCCACGAGGGCCTCGCCCGCGACATCGTCGAGCAGGGCATCGAGCGCGGCTTCGATCTGCTCTACACCCAGGACGCCAAGCTCGACTACGCGTTCTACGTGCCGCTGCACTTCGTGATGCCGGAGCCGCCGCGGCCCATCGTGCCGCTCCACGTCAACGTATACCTGCCGCCGCAGCCCACCCCGGCGCGCTGTCACGCGTGGGGCCGGGCGCTGGGCGAGATCCTGCACGCCCGCCCGGAGCGCCTCGCGCTGATCGCCTCGGGCGGCATGTCGCATTTCCCGGGGACCGACCGCTACGCCTCGCCCGAGTTCGACTACGACCGTGGGCTGCTGGAGACGCTCGTCGACGGGCGCGGGCGCGAGCTGGCCCGCCTCACCGGCGAGGAGCTCGACAAGCGGGGCAACATCGAGCTGCGGACCTGGATCACGCTGCTGGGCGCGGTGGGCGACGCGCGGGCCCAGGTCTACTGCTACGAGCCCTCGTGGCATCACGGCAACGCGGTCGTCGAGTGGCCGCTTCCGGCCGGGCCGTGAGCGAGAGGGACCCGTGAGCGAGACCGCCCACTACCGCTTCCCCCCGTCGAGCGCCTACGCGCTGAACCGGTGTCTCTACGCGCTCAAGTCGGACCGGGCATTCGCGGAGCGCTTCCTGGCCGACGCCCAGGCCGCCACCTCCGACATGGAGCTGACCCACGACGAGCGGGCCGACCTGGGCCGGATGGATCGCGACGCGCTGGTGGCCCGCGGCGCCCACCCCTACCTGGTGTTCATGGCCGGGCTCCGCCTCAAGATGCTCGCCGAGCCCGGCACGCTCGAGTACTTCTAGCCGCGGGTGGTCACCTCGAGCCGCGTGGCGACCAGCTTGGCCCCGCGCTCCTCGTAGAAGGCCTTCACCTTCGCGCCCTCCTGCAGGTCGGCGAACCGCCCCTGGCGGCCGTCTACCTGGATGAGGGTGTCGTGGTTGACCTCGATCGTCTTGCCGAGGAGGCCCAGCAGACCGACCGAGACGTCGACGGTCTCGGTGCGGCCGTCCACCCGGGTCAGCCTGCCCTCGATCACGCCGGCGCCGCGATCGAGCCGGGCGATCCCGGGCCCGGACGGCTGCAGCGGATGCGCCGCCTGCGCCGCGGCCGGGGCGACGGCCCCCGCCTGCAGCGCGACGAGCCCGGCGACTCCCACGAGCGTGAAGTAGCGCGTCATGGCCGATCCTCCTCTGCGTCTTCCGGTCGGCTGATTTTTTCCTCGGACATTTGGCCCCGCTCCCGCATATAGGAGAGCAAGGGTGATACCAGGCGCGGGAAAGCCGGCCTCGAGCGCCCGAATCGGCCGGGCCCCGGCGCCGAAAGTACCCGGGGGATGTAAGGCTTACACGAAGACGGGCCGTAAGTTGTTCCGTCGAGGGAGGGCAGGCACGATGACACGACGCTTCAAGCGGCTGGCGCGGCGCTCGCGCGCGGTGGCCTTCGCGTGGGCGGTGCTGCGCAGCTACCGGGAGGGCCGCCGCCGCGGGCAGTCTCGGCTTCACGCGCTCCGCTTCGGCCGCGCGGTGGCCCGGTGGCGCCGACAGAACGGGGCGGCGCATTCCTAGCCGCCGCGGGTGGCGCCTCGGCCTCTGGCTGACCGCGCTCGCGCTCGGCGCGACCGCCGGCCCGCTGCGGGCCCAGGCGCCGCCGGCGCCGGCCGCGCCCGCCGCGACAGTCGGCGAGCTGCAGCAAACGCTCGCCGCGGCCACCGGCCGGTTCCAGGCGATGGACACCGCGGGCGTGCTCGCCTACGTCTCCGATCGCTACCGGAACGGGCCGATCACCAAGACGAGCGTCCGCGACAACCTCCTGGCCATGTTCGCCCTCTACGACACGGTGCAGGCCCGGGTGCGTATCGACGAGGTGCGGATGGTGAACGGCGCGGCCTGGGTGTACTCGACCGGCGAGATCTCCGGGCGGCTGCGCGGGCTGGGCGCCTGGACCACCGTGCTCTCCTGGGAGCGCGAGCCGGAGGTGGCGCGGCGAGAGGGCGCCGCCTGGCGGCTGGAGGGACCGGGGCCCTGAGCGCGGCCGCCCGGCCCGCGGGCGGCTAGAACAGCGGCGAGTAGTACTGGCGGAAGGCGCGGAAGCGCGGGACCGTCACTCCGCAGAGCGGCGCGGGGTGGAAGCGCTCGTCGCGCCGATCGAAGCGGACGACCCCGGGCGCGGACGGATCGTTGGGGTCGTAGACCACGAAGTCCACCGTGTCGGGCCCGCTCGTCCGGTAGTCGAAGACGAGCACCGAGTGGTTCAGCTCGATCCGCGGGAAGTCGGTCACGAAGAGCTGCACCGGCCGGCCCGCCCGCAGCTCGGCGACCGTCTCGCGCGCCACGCGCTCCTGCTGGCCCGGCAGCGAGGGGAAGGTCATTCGCCAGTTGGTGGGATGCACGAGCGTCCAGAAGCGTCCCCGCAGCCCGGCCTTGACCGCGGCCTCCTCCGCGCCGGAGAAGGCGTGGAGCGACGGGTAGCCCGGGATCACCACGCGGCGGGCCGCAGGGAGCGGGGCCCGCCAGGCCGCGCGGCGAATCACCCGCCAGACGCGCGCCGCGTACGCGGCGGGTTCGAGCCGCGGCGCCTCGGGCTCGAAGCGGGCGAAGCGCTGGAACTGCCCGACCGCGCGCGCCATCAGGAAGCACCGGTTGCAGTAGATGTCCGGCTTGCCCCGGTGGTGGATGCGGCTGTCGTTGCGGAACGCGAAGGTCTCGACGCCGAACCCGAGGACGGGGCCGGGCGAGGGCTGCAGGGCGAGCATCGCGAGTCGATTCTACCGTGACTCGCGGGCCCGGATACGGCTATGCTACGTGCCGCCGCCCGGAGGCGGCCACTGGGGGATCCGGAGTCTGACCGCCGTCCTGCTGCTCTACGCGCTCACCCTGTTCACGGGAGCCACCCTCCTCTTCGTGATGCAGCCGATGGTGGGCAAGATGATCCTGCCCCTGCTCGGCGGCACTCCCGCGGTCTGGAGCACCTGCATGGTGTTCTTCCAGGCCGCCCTGCTCGGCGGCTACGCGTACGCGCACGCGCTGACCAGCCGCCTGCGACCCTCGCGCCAGGTCCTGGTCCACGTCGTCGCCCTCGCGCTGCCGTTCGCGGTCCTGCCGCTCGCGGTGAACCCGCGGCTGCTCCGGGGCGGCGAGGCCAACCCGATCCTCGACGTGCTGACCCTGCTCTCGCTCTCGGTGGGCCTGCCCTTCCTGGTGGTCAGCGCCACCGCGCCCCTGCTCCAGAAGTGGTTCACCCACACCGAGCACCCGGCCGCGCGCGATCCGTACTTCCTCTACGCGGCGAGCAATCTCGGCAGCATGCTCGCGCTGCTGGGCTACCCCACGCTGGTGGAGCCGCGACTGCACCTGCAGGGCTCGAGCTGGCTCAGCCAGACCGCGCTGTGGAGCGTGGGCTACGGCCTGCTCGCGGTCCTGACCGCGCTCTGCGCGCTCACCCTCTGGCTGAAGCCGGCCGCGGCGCCGGCGCCCGTCGCGGCGGAAGCGGAGGCCGCGCCCGCTCCGGTCGAGGAGCGTCCCCGGTGGGCGCGGCGGCTCTACTGGATCGTGCTCGCCTTCGTGCCGTCGAGCCTGCTCCTCGGAGTCACCACCTACATCACCACCGACCTGGCCGCGGTGCCCCTGCTCTGGGTGCTGCCGCTCGCCATCTACCTGCTGACCTTCATCCTGGCCTTCGGCCGCTGGCCGCGGCTGCTCCATCACCTGGTGGTGGCGCTCGCGCTCCCGGTGACCCTCCTCGTGATCTTCCTCATGGTCTCGGCGCTGCCCGAGCGCATCTGGGTCATCGTGCTCTGGCACTTCGGCCTGCTCTTCGTCCTCGCGCTCGCCTGCCACGGGGCCCTCGCGCGCGACCGCCCGGGCCCCCGGCACCTCACCGAGTTCTACCTGCTGATCTCGGTGGGCGGCGTGCTGGGCGGGCTGTTCAACGCCCTGGTGGCCCCGCTCGTCTTCTCCTCGCTGATCGAGTACCCGCTGATGATGGTGCTGGCCTGCGTGCTCCTCGCCGCGCCGCGGAGCGCCGCGCTCGGCCTGGGCGGAGGCGCGCGGCGCGCGCTGCTCGCGGTGGCGGCGGCCGCCGCGCTCGCGCTCGTGCTCTACTCGGAATCGGCCACCCTCCGCGTCGACTTCGCGTTCCTGGAGCGGGTGCTCGACCTGAGCGCGGATCGAGTCAGCGACTGGCTCGACCCCGCCGAGCGCCTCGTGAACAAGCTGCTGATCTACGGGCCGCCGCTCGCGGTGGCGTGGCTCCTGCGGCGCCGTCCGCTCCACCTGGGCCTGGCCCTGGCCTCGGTGCTGCTGATCTCGGGCTTCGTGGACGCGCGCAACAGCGACCAGATCCGGCAGAGCCGGTCGTTCTTCGGCGTGCTCCGCATCTCGCGCGACCGCGACCCGAAGGGCTACACCGAGCTGCGCCACGGCACCACGCTGCACGGGCGCCAGAGCCTCGAGCCCTCCCGGCGCGCGGAGCCGCTCTCCTACTACCAGCGCAAGGGCCCGATCGGCCAGCTCTTCGCCGAGCTCGACCGCCGGTCCGGCAGCCGGCACATGGCGGTGGTCGGGCTCGGCACCGGCACCCTCGCCGCCTACGCGCGGCCGGGCGACCGCGTCACCTTCTACGAGATCGACCGCCTCGTGCGCGACATCGCCTTCGACCCGGCCTACTTCACCTACGCCACCGACGCGCGCGACCGCGCGGTGACCGTGCGCCTCGAGCTGGGCGACGCGCGCATCCGCATGGAGGCGGTCCGGCGGGACCGGCCCGAGGAGCGCTACGACGTGATCCTGGTGGACGCGTTCAGCTCGGATGCGATCCCGGTCCACCTCCTCACCCGCGAGGCGCTCCGCCTCTACTTCGATCTGCTGGGCCCCCGCGGCATCCTCGCGCTCCACATCTCGAACCGTTACCTGCGCCTCGAGCCGGTGGTGGCGGCCCTCGCCGAGGAGGGGCACTACGCGCGCATGCTCCAGGACGGCGGCACCGACGACATCCGCGGCGCGGTCGAGGCGAGCTGGGCGATCCTGGCCCGACGGACGGAGGACTTCGGCGAGCTGGCGTCCGACTCCCGCTGGACGCAGACCCGCCTGGACGTGGAGCCGGCGGTCTCCGCCTGGACCGACGACTTCCACAACCTCCTGTCGATCTTCAAGTGGTGAGCCGCGGGCGGCGCGCGCGCAGGATCTCCCGCGCCGCGTTGTAGCCCGGCGTGCCCATGACGCCGCCGCCCGGGTGGGCGGCCGCCCCGCAGAGGTAGAGGCCGCGCACCGGCGTGCGGTAGCCGGCGTGGCCGGGCACCGGGCGCAGCGAGAAGAGCTGGCCCGGGGTCATCGCGCCCTGGAAGATGTTGCCCCCGGTGAGCCCGAACACGCGCTCGAGATCGGGCGGGGCCAGCACCTGCCGGGCCAGCACCGAGCGGCTGAAGTTGGGCGCGTACTCGTCGAGGAGCGCGAAGCACCGGTCGGCGAAGGGCTCGCGCATCGTGTCCCAGTTTCCGTCGCGCAGCGCGTAGGGCGCGTACTGCACGAAGATCGACATCAGGTGGCGGCCCGGCGGGGCCACGGTGGGATCCACCACCGAGGGGATGGTGCACTCCAGCACCGGCCGCGCGGAGGGCCGGCCGTACTTGGCGTCGTCGTAGGCCCGCTCGATGTAGTCGAGGTCCGGGCAGACGTGGATGGTCCCGCGGTGCTGCGGGCCCGGTGCGGTCCCCGGGCAGGCCGTGAAGTCGGGCAGCTCGCCGAGCGCGACGTTGATCTTGAGCGACGCGCTCTCGTAGGAGATGCGCCCCACCGCCTCCCGGAACGCGGGCGGTAGCGCCTCGGGGGGGAGCAGGCGCAGGAACGTCACGTGGGCGTCGGCGTTGCTCGCCACCACCGGGGCGCGCGCCGCCTCCCCGTCGGCGAGCGCGACGCCGGTCACGCGCCCGTCGTGGACGAGGATGCGCGTCACCTCCGCGTCGCACCGGATCTCCACCCCCAGGTCGCGGGCGGCGCGGGCGAGGGCCTGGGTGAGCCCGCCCATGCCGCCGCGCACGTAGCCCCACACCCCGCGGCGGCCGTCGGTCTCGCCCATCACGTGATGGAAGAGCACGTAGCCGGTGCCGGGCGTCGACGGGCTCGCCATCGCCCCGATGATGGCGTCGGTGGCCAGCGTGGCCTTGAGCTCGTTCGATTCGAACCAGCGATCGAGGATCGAGCGCGCGGGCCCGGCGAGCAGCTCGACCGCCTCCGAGGCGCGGTCGCCCAGGCGACCGAACGCGCGCCCGAGGCCCAGGAGGCGCAGGAGGTCGCGCGGCCCCGGGCGCAGCAGGTCGGGCGGGGTCATGCCGAGCGTGGGCTCGACGAAGGCGGCGACCCGCTCGAGCATCGCCTCGTACTCCGGATAGCGGGCCGCGTCGCGCGCGCTGAACTTGGCGATCTCGCGGCGCGTCTCCTCGGCGTCGGGGCCCAGGGTGAGCGAGCGCCCGTCGGGCAGCGGGGTG
>DATFAJ010000154.1:0-4181 GCA_035254745.1 Candidatus Methylomirabilota bacterium
AAATCCGCGTACACTTCCGACACCGGGTCGTCGCGCCAGTCGCCCACCCGCCGCACCGCCTCGTAGAGCGGCGCGTCGCACGACGGGCAGTACCAGAGGAAGCGATCCTGCTCGTCGCCGCGCCGCTTGCGCTCGAGCACCAGCACGTAGGCGTCCTTCGGGAATCGCGGCGAGTGCGGGGTGCCGGCCGGGCAGTGGAGGATCTCGCCCTCACGGATGACCGCGACCTTCTCCTCCCCCCCCGGCGTCCGGTAGTGGAGGTCCATGTCGCCCCGGATCATGTACATGACCTCGTCGCTCGGGTCGACGTGGAACTCGCTCCGGCCCTCGCGGCCCCGCGCCACGAAGGCGATGGAGTCGTCGGTCTGCCAGAGCACGTTGATCGGGCGGGTGGCGGTCGCGATGACCGCGGTGATCTCGTCCAGGTCCATCGGGCGCATGGCGTTGAGATCCATGGGGAGTCTCCTCTTCAGGCGATCGTGAGCAGGCGCCGGGGGTTGTCGACCAGGATGGCCTGGATCTCCGCGTCCGAGAAGCCGCGTCGGCGCATCATCGGCACCACGTTGGCGAAGATGTGCCCGTAGCCGTGGCCGCCGAAGCGCACCAGGCGCGAGCGGTAGCAGATGTCGTGCGAGATCAGGACCTGGGCCAGGTGCCCGCGCGCGATCAGCCCGCGGATCGCGCGCAGGCGGACCGCGTCGTTGGGCATGTCGATGTCGGCGAGCCGGTAGTAGGACGACTCCTGGCCGAAGAGATCCCACTCGAGCACACACCCGGTGCCGGCGAGCCGGCGCAGACGCTCGTCGTCGAAGACGGTGCGGTCGATGTGGCTGATGATCACGCGGTCCATGCGGCCGCCCTTCACCCGGATGAAGTCGGCCACTTCCTGCGGCTGGTCGGGATGCCGCCCCGGGTGCACGTTGATGGCCGCGCCGGTCTGCCGCTGGGCGAGCACCGCCCCCAGCATCACCCGCTGCTCCTGCGGCGTCCACGGGGCCTGGCAGCCGATCTCGCCGATGATGCCGGCGCGCACGTCGGTGCCCCAGGCGCCGTCGGTGACCGACTCCACCATCTCCTCGGCGAAGTCCTCGACCGAGCGCCCCGCGTTGGCGGGGTCCTGGTAGTCGTGCACGTAGTGGCCGCAGCCCATGACGACGTGGGCGCCGGTGGCGCGGGCGATCGCGACCAGGCCCGCGGGATCGGGGCTCAGGCCGCCACTCGAGAGATCGACCACGCTCCGCCCGCCCGCGGCGAGCATGCGACGGATCTCGTCCGTGGCCACGTCGCGCGCATCGAGGAGATAGTTGCGCGCGGCGCCCTCGACGGTGCCGTAGTTGATGGCCCACACGTTGTCCAGCGCCAGCTCGGGCCCGAGCGCGGCCGGCGTGCGCTTGCCCGGCGGGCGGATGTCGCACAGCAGGTGCTCGTGCATGAGCGTGGGCCCCAGCGCCTCGGGGGCGATGGGCCCGAGCACGGTCTGCACGCGCGGCCCCTCGGCCGCCACCTACCGGATCACCTCGTCCGCGCGGAACACCAGCGACGGCGGGATCGTGAGCCCCAGGGCCCGCGCGGTCCTCAGGTTGATCACCAGCTCGAACTTCGTGGGCTGCTCCACGGGAAGGTCGGCCGGCTTCGCGCCCTTGAGGATCCGGTCCACGAAGATCGCGGCGCGCCGATAGTTGTCGGTGAAGCTCGGCCCGTAGGTGAGCAGGCCCCCGACCTCGGCGAATTCCCGTCTCGAGTACATGGCCGGCAAATGGTGCTGGGCGGCCAGCCTCGACAGCTGGACCAGCTCGTTGCCGAACACCGGGTCGGAGAAGATGAGGACGGCACCCGGACGGCCCGTCACCAGGGCCGAGAAGGCGGGCGCGACCTCGCTGCGCTGGCGCACATCGACGGCCTGCAGCTCCAGCGCCAGAGCCCGGGCCGCGTCCTTCGTCTCGTCGAGCGCGGGCCCCGCGTGGACCGGATTGGTCGAGTTGTACAGGATGGCCACCCGGGAGACCTGGGGCGCCGCGGCCTTGAGCAGCTCGAGCTGCTTGGCGCTCATCTCGGGGACGAAGTTGGAGAGCCCGGTCGCGTTCCCGCCGGGCCGGGAAAGACTGGCCACGAGCCCGCTCGACACCGGATCGCCGGCCAGGGCGAACACGATCGGCACCGTGGTCGTGACCGTCTTGGCGGCCTGCGCGGACACCGTTCCGCCGACCACCAGCACGTCCACGCCGGCGTGGACGAGCTCGGCCGCGATCTTGGGCACCCGGTCGAGGGCTCCGTGGGCATAGCGATACTGGGTGACGACGTTCTGGCCCTCGGTATAGCCCAGCTCGCGCAGCCCCTGCCGGAACGCGGCCAGGAACGGATCGCCGGCCGAGCGCTCGCCGATCACGCCGACGCGCGGAACCCGCGGCGACGGCGTCTGGGCGTTGACGGAGAGCGGCGCGGCGAGGAAGAGGACGAGGGCGGTGAGGAGGCCTGCGACCGTCGTGGGCAGGATCGGCACAGCGGCGATTCTCCGCCACCCCTCGATTCCGCGCAACCGCCTTGACGAGCACCGCGTGGCCAGCGCACCATGGGGCGCCCCGCCCGGACGGGGAAAGGAGAGCCTCCCGTGCCCCGATGCATCGCCGCCCACCTCATACCCGTGGAGATCCGACCATGAGACGTCTGCCGGCCCCGGTCCTGCTCGCGATCCTCGCCCTCTCGCTCGTCCCGTTCTCGCGGGCCGACGCGCAGCAGACCACGCTCGTCGTCACCGGCTACGGCGGCCGCTGGTCGGAGGTGATGAAGAAGGCGCTCGTCGAGCCCTTCGAGAAGAAGCACAACGTGAAGGTCGAGATCGTGACCGGCATCACCACCGAGTGGGTGGCCAAGCTGCTGGCCTCGGGGCCCGACAACCCGCCCTACGACGTGGTCTTCGGCAACGAGCCGGCCTTCCCGATCCCGCGCGAGCGCGGCTTCTTCGACAAGCGCAACGAGACCCTGGCGCCCAACATCAAGAACCTCTACCCGAAGGCGCTCATCGGCGACACGAGCCTCGCCATGTTCTGGGGCCGGATCGGGCTCGCCTACCGCACCGACATGGGCCTCAAGAAGCCCACCTCCTGGAAGGACTTCTGGGACGAGGCCTACGTGGGCAAGCGGGCCACCTACGTCATCGGCAACACCCTCGGCATCAACTTCCTCTTCATCGTCTCGAAGATCTTCGGCAAGGACTACTTCGACATCGACGCCGGGGTCGCGGCGATCAAGCGCGCCCAGCCCAAGCTGGTGGACTTCACCGGCACGGTGGAGAAGCAGCTCGAGCAGAAGGAGGTCGTGATGGCGGTGCTCCACGACGCCTCCACCTACGATCTCCAGAAGCGCGGCATCCCGGTCGACTGGGCCGCCCCCAGCGAGGGCCTGCCGATCCTCGACCAGATCGTCCAGGTCACGAAGGGCTCGAAGAACAAGGAGCTGGCGTGGAAGTTCATCGACGCCTACATCTCCCCCGAGGTGCAGCTCGCCTTCGCCACCGAGCTCTTCTGGAGCCCGACCAACAAGACGGTGAAGGTGCCCGCGGACGTGGCGAAGAAGATCATCACCGGGCCGGCCGACGTCGACAAGCTCGTGCTCTTCGACTGGGCCCAGGTCGCCAAGCAGCGCCCGCAGTGGACCGAGAAGTGGAACAAGGAGATGCGTTGACGCAAGCCCCCGGCGCCAGCGGCACCGTCGCGCTGACCGGCCTCGTCAAGCGCTACGGAGCCACGCGGGCGCTCGACGGCGTCTCGCTCGCGGTGGCCCCGGGCGAGTTCTTCACCCTGCTCGGGCCCTCGGGCTGCGGCAAGACCACGCTGCTGCGCATGATCGCGGGCTTCGAGTCGCCGGACGCCGGCGCTGTTCTGCTCGACGGGCACGACCTCGCCGACGTGCCGCCCGAGCGCCGCCCGATCCACACGGTGTTCCAGAGCTACGCGCTGTTCCCGCACATGACGGTGGCGCAGAACGTCGCCTTCGGCTTGCGCATGACCGGCAAGCGCGGCGCCGAGCTGCAGCGCCTGGTGCGCGAGGCGCTCGATGGCGTGCGCCTGGCCGACCGTGCCGAGCACTATCCGCACCAGCTCTCGGGCGGCCAGCGCCAGCGCGTGGCCTTGGCGCGCGCGCTCGTGAACCGGCCGCGCGTGCTGCTGCTCGACGAACCGCTG
>DATFAJ010000155.1:0-6742 GCA_035254745.1 Candidatus Methylomirabilota bacterium
GTGTTCAGCGTGTCGAAGACCCCTTTGCCCTCGACGGCGACCGACTCGAAGTATGGGACCCGTCGGCCCCTGCGGTTCAGCAGGTATTCGAGGTACTCCACCGGTGCCACGTTGGGCAGGTCCCGCTTGTTGTACTGGATCACGTAGGGAATCTCATCAAGATTGTACCCGTACTCCTTCAAATTCTCTTCGAGGTTTCGGAAGCTCTCGACGTTCTCGTGCAGCCGGTCCCACTGCGAGTCCGCGACGAACACGATGCCGTCGACGCCGCGCAGGACCAGCTTGCGGGTCATGTTGTAGTAGACCTGCCCGGGCACGGTGTAGAGCTGGAACTTCGCCACGAAGTTCCGGACCGTCACCGCCGAGACGGGCAGGAAGTCGAAGAAGAGTGTCCGGTCGTCTCCGGTCGCGAGGGACACCATGTTGCCGCGATTCACGTCCGGCAGCCCCCGGTAGATGTACTGGAGGTTGGCCGTCTTGCCCGCGACGCCGGTGCCGTAGTACACCACCTTGAAGCTGATTTCTTTCTGCGCGTAGTTGATGATGGACATCGATCGCCTCAGGCCTGGGCCAGGATCGTGGTCGCTCGCTCGACCTGGCGGTAGGCCAGGCCGGGTCGGGTCACCTCCCCGCCCGCGACAACCACGATCGACCGACCATGCCCGACCTCCTCGGGCTGGATGACCACGAGCGTGTTCCCGGATCGCAGTACCGCCGTGCGGAACACGGCGCCGGACCCCGCAGCCTTCCTGATGACGGCCTGGAGATCCTGCGCGAACGCTCCCACCGCGGGTACGTCGACACCGGGCGGCAGGAAGAAGTAAAGGACGCCTTCACCTTCGGTATCACGGAGCACGGAGGCGGTGACTTGACCGTAGGCGGTGAGACTCGAAGCCTGACGCGTGAGCTGGGCCGTCACCGGCGCCGGGACGAGGCTCCGACTCCGCTCCCCGGGCGGCGGCCCCGCCGGGATCGCGACCCGTCGACTCCCCTTGGAGGCGGCCCGCTGGCAGAGCATCTCGAGCAGGGCCAGGGCCCCGCCGCGAGCAGCCGCGGTTGCCAGGACCGACCCGCGCGGGTTCGCCTGAGTGAGCGGTGTCAGCACCAGGGCCGTCTCGGGACCACGGAGCGTGATCTGATCGAGGGGCCAGGGGGCCCGGCTCTCGGTGAGCAGGGGCAGCGCCAATCCGGTGGCCGCCGCTGCAGTCTCCGGCGTCACGGTGGGTGCGGTCATCGCAAACACGGTCACTCCTTCCATCGACTGGACCGTCGCCTCGAACGAGGCGACGGGCGCGAGCAGGGTGAGGATGCGCCGGGTTTCGGCGGCCGTCGCCGGGTCCGAGAGCGCGGGAACCGGTCCCGACTCGACGGGGGAAGCGACCGGCCATTGTCTCGCCGGGGCTGGGACAACGGGCCCCACCGCCGGCGCCGCCGCGACCGGCCGAGAGACCGGCTCTGTCTGTCGGGGCTCGGACACCTCGACCTGAGCCGGTGGCGCGAGCAGCGGGGCCGGCTCGGTGGCGACGGGCGACGGCTCGACTTCCAGCACCGGCTCGGGAACCGGCGGCCAATCCGCGACAATCGGTGGCGGCGGGGCGACCTGCTCCACCACGAGCCGCGGCTCTGCCACGAGCGGGGGCTCCGCTGCGATCGGATTGCTGACGGGGGGAACTTCAACCGGCCCGGGCGGCGGCTCCACCATCCGAGGCGGCTCCGCCACACTGACGGGAACGGGCTCGGTCATCGACACCGATACCGGAGCCCGTTCGAGCACGACCTCGGGGCCCGAGACCGGTGACGGCTCCGCCACCGGTTCGGGCACCGGCGCAGGCTCGGGCATGGCCGCGGCCGCCGCTATCGGCGCGGAGTCCTCGGCCGGGGCGGCCGGTGCCGGCTCCGGCGCGGGGTCCGAGAGCAGAGGCTGAAACGGCGCGGGGAAGCTCTCGAGTCCCCTCACGTCGATCGCCGGGCCACTGGTCACGAACAGATCGGGGGAGATCTGACGGATGACCTCGTCGAGAGGCAGATGGATGCCGTTCGGCAGCCGCTCGGTCATCTCGGCATCCGACACCGCCATCTGCTCGCGCGGGAACTGGGACGCGACCACGTCCCAGCCCACCTGGATCAGTCCCTCCCCGAGCTGCGGGAGAACTCGCGACAGCGGGATGAGCAGAGCGCCCGGATGCCGCATCCCGGCCGCCACCTGATCGAGCGGCCCTCGGAACGCTTCGGCCGGGAGATCGGCAGCCACCCGGTCGAAGGAGACTCGCACGGTGGGCTCGTCGACGGCCGGAGCAGACGCCGGACCCGCAACCGGCTGCGGCTCGGGAACATGGACCGGCTCGGGCAACGGTTCCGGCTCGAGGGCGGCGACGACCGGCTCCTCGATCGGGGCCGGCCTCTCCGGCGAGGAGACCGGCAACGGCTCGAGCTGCGGCGCGCGCCGAGGCCCCGCGACAACGTGCTCGGGAGTCGAGGGGGGCGCCATTCTTGGCCGCTCGATGATCGAGGTCGGTGGGGCCTCCGGGACGATCTGGGGCGCCACGCTCGGGGACGGGTCCGACTCCTCGAGTGGATGGAACGGCACCGGGATCCGGTCGAGACCTGAGAGCTCGACCGCCGGGGTATCCGCGATGAACAACTCGTGCGGCAGCTGACCCACCACCTCGTCCAGCGGCAGGCGTAGCCCGTCGCCGAGGTGCTCGCTGATCTCGGCGCTGCCGAGCCCGATGAGCCGCGGGGGGAACTGATCGACGATGTCGCTCCACGCGACCCTCGCGATGCCCTCTGACAGCTGGGTGACCACGAGCTGCCCGGGAATGAGCAGGTAGCCGGGATCACTCAGGCTCGCCGCCACCTCGTCCTCGGGCGCGAGGAACGTGCCCGGTGGTAGCTGGTCCATGATCCGGTCGAGCGCGATCCTCAGCACGACATCGGATCGCCGAGTGGGGCGCGCAATCTCGGCCTCCCGGCGGCGCTCGGCCCGCGCCGCCGCCCGGCGTCTGCGCGCATCGCCCGCCTGGTCAGGATCGAGAGTCGGCCCCGGCGGGACCGGAGCCGCAATCGGGGCCGCGGCCACGGCCGGCTCCGGGGAAGCCTCGGCCTGAGGCACGGCCACCGCCTCGCTCGGCGTGTAGCGGCCCTCGGCCGGAGCGGGCTGGATCGGCCGCAACGGGACGCTCCGACCACGCACCGGAGACGGCGCACGCCCGGCGGCCGACGTCCGCTCCCGCGCCGACCGCGGGCGCGCCCGCAGGAGGTCGCGGAGCGGCACCAGGAGCAGGATGAGGCCCACGAGCTCGGGCAGCGGCGGAGGCAGCACCCACGGTAGCGGGCGCCCGGCGAGGGAGGGGTCGAGAAATGCGGAGACCGGGCCGCGGGCCAGGCCAAGCAGGACGTGCAGGCCACTCAGCATCGCGGTCCCGACGAGCCACCTCAAGGGAGAGGGCCAGCGTACGCACAGGACCACCAGCAGCCCATACACGAGCGGCGGGACGACCGCGACACCCCAGTGCGGGAGCGGCACCTCCAGCTGCAGGGGGAGCATGGTCAGCCCGTAGAGAAGCCCGACGTACGCGGCCAGCCCCAGCACCACCATCAGCCACGACGAGAACCGCCGGGCACTGGAGATCGAATTGTAGGACGCTCTCATGGACGCTTGCCTCACACCGCCCGGACCAGGTCCGGAAGGGCCTTCTTCACGTGGTAGCGAACCTTGCCGAGAACGGCCGGATCGCCGAGAACCACGGCGAGCATCGCACCCTCGCCGACCGCGTTGAGCAGCACCACCCCGGCCTCGTATTCCAGGATCACGCTCTGCAGGCGACCTTGGGCCAGGGCCTGCCCCACCCCACTGGTCGAGTCGACGAGGCAGGACGCGAGCGCCCCGGCGAGCGTTGCCTCCGGTAGCAGGCCTCCGGCCGCCTCCATCAGGGCACCCTCACGGTCGATCAGGGCGGTCAGGGACACACCGGGCAGCTGGGCCACGCCGTCGAGGAGGACCTTGAGGTCCGCCGGAGGCGCAGCGCTCTCTGCCGTGACCGGAGCGCGCTCCGGAGCCGGCGCGAGCCGCTCCACGGTCGGAATGACCGGCGTCGGCACGGGGGCCGGTGCGGCGGCGGCCGACGGCCGGCTCTGCGCGGCCAGGAGGCTCTCGATCCGCTGCAGCAGCTCCTCCGCTGCGAACGGCTTCCGCATCACGTCGTCGGAGCGCACTTTGGCCGCGCGCTCGAGCACGGTGCCGTTGACGATGCCCGAGATCAGCAACACGGGCGTGTGGCCGAGCGTCTCGTGTTTCTTGACGAATTCGCAGATCTGGTAGCCGTCCATGTCCGGCATGATGACGTCGCAGACGATCAGGTCCGGCGCCTCGCGCCCGATCTGCTCGAGGGCCTCGCCTCCCGACGCGGCCGACAACACCTCGATACGTCGGGACTCGAGCGCCCGCTGCACCACCTTGCGGACGCTCAGGCTGTCGTCGACCACCAGGACCTTGGGCATGAGCTAGGCTTCTCCGGTCCGCGTTGCGCGGGTGCTAGCCGCCTCGCGGCTCCCGGCGGCGCGTTCATTTATCTCGTCCATCTCCTGGGCCACGCTCAGGAGCAGCTGCTCCACGCTTCGCGAGATCGTCCGGGGTCGGCCGGCCACCGCCTCGCGATCCGCTCGGTTGAAGCAGAAGCGCGCCTCGCCTTCCCGCTGAGAGGCGGCAACCATCGCCGCGAATGCCGGCTCGCCTGACCGCTCCGCGAACTCCGCGTGCACTACCCGGCCCGCATCGAACAGGATGATCCCCTCGCCCTTCGACAGGGAAAGGAGGAGCTCACCCGTCTTGACGCCGAGCGAAATGACCTGGGTCAGCTCGGTCAGGTCCATCACCCCGAGCGAGCCCTGGAAGCTGCTCCGCGCCGGCTCGGCCGCAGGCTTCGTCGGCGGGCCGGCGGGAGCCGGGGGCGCCGAAGACACCGGTGCGGCCGGGGTCGAGCTGGCCGCGGGTCGCGCCGGCATCTTCGCCGGTGCCTTGGACGGCGTGGCGGCCAGGGGCTCGGAGCGCGGCTTGGCGGCGGGGGCGGCCGGCGCATCGCCCAGGAGCTCCTTGATGCGGGTCATCACGGTCGTCAGCGTGAAGTCGCCGGTCACCGTCATGTCCACGCCGGCTTCGGTCGCGGCCAGGGCGATGGGACGATCGCGCCCGGCCAGGAGGAGGAACGGCGTGTCCTTGGTGGCCGGGTCGCGCCGGACCATCGTGAACAACTCGTAGCCGTCCATGTCCTGTACCTTCGCGTAGCTCACGATCAGGTCGGGCTGCTCCCACTCGAGCATGGTCAGCGCGAACGACCCGCTGGTGGCCACCGCGGCCTCGTAGCCCGCGTCGGTCAGGGCGTGGGCGAGCGCAGCCCGGCTGTCCTGATTGGCATCCACCACGAGTACCTTCGCGTTGGCCACCGGCTACTCCGCGATCGTCCTGGCGCGCCCCGAGACGGAGAGCGCCGCTTCCGGCGCGGTCGTGACCGACCGCACGAGCCGGGTGAAGCTCTGCTCCTCGACCGGCTTCGCCACGTAGTGCCGGACGCCCAAACGCCGCGCGAGGCTCACGTGCTTGGCCCCGGCCCGCGTGGTCAGAACGATCACCGGGATCTCCCGCGTGGCCGTCCGGCGCCGCAGGTCCTCGATCAGCGCGTAGCCGTTCATCCGCGGCATCTCGAGATCGGTGATGACCGCGTCGACCGTCTGCTCGGAGAGCTGTTGAATCGCGTCCTGTCCGTCCACCGCAGTGAGGACGTCGAACCCGGCCTTCTCCAGCATCAGCCCCACGAACTTGCGGATGCTGACCGAGTCATCCACGAGCAGGATCCGCGGCCGCTCCTCCCCATTGTCGGCCGCCCGCTCCTCTTCGCGGGACGGGACTGCCGACATCGCCGAGGGGAGCTTCGCGGCCGCCTCGCGCAGCCGGGTGGGATCCAGGAGCAGGATCACCCGCCCCTCGCCCGAGATCGTGGCCCCGGAGTACGGGCCGACGCCCTCGAGGAGCGCGCCCAGGTTCTTGATGACGATCTCCTCCTTCCCGAGCAGCTCGTCGGCGATCACCCCGAAGGGCCTCCCACCTCCCCGCAGCACGACGACCGGTAGCCGGGTGGCCCGCGGGACGGCCCTGAGGCCAAGCACCCGGTCGAGCCGGACCAAATCGATGGCCTGGTCGTCCAGCCTGACCCACTCCCGGCCGTCCGAGCCCATGATCTCCGAGGGGGCGATCGGCCGCATCACGCTGACCGCGGTGAGCGGGAACGCGAGGGTCTCCGGGCCGCACCGAACCATCAAGGCGTCGGCGATGGCCACCGTGAGGGGCAGCTTCAGCACGAATCGGGTCAGACGACCCGGCTCGGTCTCGACGTGAATCTCGCCGTTGAGCCGGCTCACATTGGTTCGCACCACATCGAGCCCCACGCCTCGCCCGGATGTCCGGGTGACCGCCGCCGCGGTGCTGAACCCGGTGACGAAGATGAGGTTGAGGGCGTCCCGGTCGGAAAGCGCGCCGGCGTCAGCGGCGGGGAGCAAACCCTGCTCCACCGCGCGCCGGCGCAGAAGAGTCGTATCGATCCCCCGGCCGTCGTCCTCGACTTCGACGAGGACGAAGCCTCCCGCCTGCGAGGCCGAGAGCGTCAGCCGGCCCTGAGCAGGCTTGCCCAGGCGCTCTCGCTCGGCGGCCGGCTCGATCCCGTGCCCGATCGCGTTCTGGATGAGGTGC
>DATFAJ010000156.1:0-7689 GCA_035254745.1 Candidatus Methylomirabilota bacterium
GATCATCTGCTCCATCTGACCCGGATCCGCCTTGACCCCGCCCAGGTCCGGCGCGGTCACCGTGACCAGGTTGATGGTCTCGCCGAGCAGCCGCTCGAGCATGGCGTGGATGCTGGCCACGATCCCGTTGAGATCGACGAGACGCGGGGCCACCACCTGCTTGCGGCTGAAGGCGAGAAGCTGGCGGGTGAGGGTGGCCGCCTGGTCGGCCGCCTCGCGGACGCCCTCCGCGTTCTGGCGGAGGGGATGACCCGGGGGGAGCCGACGGAGCATCAGGTCGCTGTCGCCGCGGATGACCATCAGGAGGTTGTTGAAGTCGTGCGCGATGCCGCCCGCGAGCTTGCCCACCGCGTCCATCTTCTGGGCCTGGCGCAGCTGCTCCTCGCTCTGGTGCAGCGCGCGCTCCGACCGCTTGAGCTCGGTGAGATCGACGGTGAGGCCGCGCAGGGTCACCGGCTGGCCCTCCGCGTCGCGCACCACGTGCACGATGTCGCGTAGCCAGACCTCGCGCCCGTCCGCGGCCACCGCGCGGTACTCGAACTCGTGGTCGCGGCTGCCCGCGAGGGCCTCGCGGTAGACCCGCATCACCGCGTCGCGGTCCTCGGGGTGGATGCGCTTGGCCCAGAAGTCGGGCTCGCGCAGCCAGCGCTCCACCGGGTAGCCCAGCACCGTCTCCGCGCGTCGGCTCACGAACGAGAAGGTCAGGGTGCGCGCGTCCGCCTCCCAGACGATGGCGTCGAGGCCCTGGATCAGGTCGCGGTAGCGCTGCTCCGATTCCTGGCGCGCCGCCTGCAGGCGCTCCTCGGCGGTGAGGTCCTCGATGACCAGCAGGAGCTGGGGCGCGGCGTCGTCCGCCATGCGGATCGGGGTCATGGCGACGCGGGCGGGCTTGGTCTCCCGCCGCGCGTACACGTAGAGATCGTAGAGGGCGCCCGGCTGGGCCGCGCCGGTCTCGAGCACCCGGCCCGCGCCGCGGACCAGGCGGTCCGCGCGCACGATCTGCTGCAGGTCGCGGCCCACCACGTCCTCCTCCCCGAGTCGGAACGCCTCGAGGAACGCGCGGTTGGCGGAGAGCACGTGCAGGTCCGCCGAGAGCAGGAGCAGGCCCGCGGGCACGCTCGCCACGATGGTGTCGGCGTAGCCCTGCAGGTTCGACATCGCCCGCTCCCGCCGTATCCGATCCTGCAGCAGCCGGGCGCGCTGCTGCTCGCGGTGCAGGGCGACCAGGAAGCCGGCCAGGGCCAGGAGCAGGAAGGCGGCCGCGGCACCCGCGAGCCGCCCCGAGCGCTCGAACTCGGCGAGCACCTCGCTGCGATCCACCTGGAGCGCGAGCGTCCAGCCGGCGGGGCTCACCCGCCGCACCGCGGTCACCACCGGCACGTCGCGGTAGTCGATCACCTCCGCCACCGGCTCGTGGCCTTGGGCGGCCGCCCGCGCGAGGTCGCGCAGCGCGGTGAGCGAGCGCTGCACCACCGCCGAGTCGGCCGGCGCGGGCTGGCGCGGCGGCGAGAGATACGCGGGCGGCGAGCTGTCCAGGTCGAGCAGCAGGGTCTCGCCGGTGCGGGTCGGCTCCGCGTCGTCGGCCAGCAGGGGATAGAGCGACGCGTCCGGCTTCGCGCCCAGCGTGACCACGCCGACCAGGGGGCGCGCGTCGGCCGCCGGGGCGGCGGGCGCGCCGTCGGCGAAGACCGGCACCGTGACCACCAGCAGGCGGCCCGCGCCGGTGTCGCTCAGCTCGAAGCGCGGTGCGCGGCTCGCCGCGACCTCGGCGGCGGCCTTCGCGGGCTCGAGCGGGGCGGCCGCGCCGGGATCGGCGGCCGAGCGGGCCACCGGGCGGCCCTGGGCGTCGGAGACCACGATGTCCACGTAGCCGTAGGCGGAGGCGACCCGCGTCAGGTGACGGGCGAGCGCCTCCTCCTCGCGGTTCTGACCCGCGAGCAGCGCGCGCACCGCGGGGAACGCAGCGAGTACCTCGGCGTCGGCGCGCCGGGCCGCGAGCCAGGCGGAGACGAGGCGGGCCCGGTCCGCCGCGATGGTGGCGATGCGGGTCTTCCAGTGGGTGAGGGCGGTCTCGCGCTCGGTGCCGATCTGGTGCGCGGTGAAGACGACGACGAGCACGGTGCCGGCGATGAAGGCGGCGACGTGAAACCAGGGGATGCGCTCGCTGCCGGCGGCCCGGCGCTCGTCGCGTCCCCGCTCCCCGCGCGGGCGAGCGTGAGGCACGCTTCCAGGATAGGGCACGAGGGGGACCGCGACAACCTTTCCCGGGGCCGCCGGCGGCTCCACGCGGGCAGGCCGGCGCGGCGTCAGACGTGGTTGCGGAGCATCAGCTCCTTGGGGTGGGGGTGCAGGTAGATCTGGTCGCGGACGTAGGCGGTCTCGAAGCGCGCGACGTAGTGGTTGATCAGGGTGATCGGGACGATCAGCGGCACGAGCCCGCGCGCGTAGTCGTCGATGACGCCCAGGAGCTCGCGCTTCTCGGCCGCGGCGAGCCGGGTCTTGAAGAAGCCCACGATGTGCCCGAGCACGTTGACGTGCTTCTTCGGGGTGGCCGGGGCCTGGAGCGCGCGCATGAAGCCGTCCGCGTAGCGCTCGAGCCAGGCGGGGAGCGGCTCGCTCCGGATCGCGGCCACCAGCCGGCCGAGGCGCGCGTACGCGGCGGGGCTGTGGGCCAGGAGCAGGTACTTGTGGGCGGTGTGGAACGCGACCACGTCCGCCGGGCGCGGCCCCATCTCCCGGAGCGCGGTGAGGCGACGGTAGGCGAAGACCCGGGTGATGAAGTTGTCGCGCAGGCGCGCGTCGTTGAGCCGGCCCTCCTCCTCCACCGGCAGGAGCGGCAGCGCGGCCACGAGCTCGCGCGCGAAGAGCCCGACCCCGGTGCGCGCGGGCGGCGCGCCGTCGCCCGCGTAGAGCTTCACGCGCTCCATGCCGCAGGAGGGCGAGGCGCGCTTGAGCACGTAGCCCGAGAGCCCGCGGCGGGCGAGCTCCTGCACGCGCCGCCGCGCGAACGCGTTCATGCGCTCGGTATGATCGGTGCCGCTCTCCACCCCCAGCAGGCGCGGCGCACCCGGATCGCCCACGAGGCGGATCGGCTCGCGCGGCACGCCCATGCCCACCTCCAGCTCCGGGCAGACCGGCACCCACGAGAAGTGGCGGGCGAGCACCCCGGTGATGTACTGGTCCTTCTGATGGCCGCCGTCGTAGCGCACCTCCTCGCCGAGCAGGCAGGAGGAGATCCCGACCCGGATGGGCAGATCGGGCGAGCGCCAGGCGGGTGGGGTCGCCGCCATCAGACGACCCGGTAGCGGACCTCGAAGCTCACGCAGCCGGTGGCCGAGTGGAACGGGCCGTGCGGCATGCCGGGCGGGCGCACCGCCACCGAGCCGGCCGGATAGGGCCGCCCGTCGCACTCGAGCGTGCCGGACACGATGTAGATCTCCTCCCAGAAGTCGTGGGTGACCACCCGGTCGTTGCCCGAGCCGGGCTCGAAGCGGAGCAGGCGCGTGGCCACGCCCTCGTCGTCCCCGCCGCTGATGACCTGCTCCCACACCCCGGGCGGGAAGCCGGGCGCGGGCCGCCAGGGCAGGCCACCCGGATCGAAGAACTCGCGCTCGGCTTTCGTGGCCGTCATCGGTGAGTTATTGTAGCCGACATGCCGACCATCGACGCGACCCGGCTCGAGACGAAGGCCAGCCGCATCTTCACCGCGATGGGCGCGCCCGACGGCGACGCGGCGTGGATCGCCGCGCTGCTCGTGCGCGCCAACCTGCGCGGCCACGACTCCCACGGGGTGATCCGCATCCCCCAGTACTGGGAGTCGGTGAAGAAGGGGCAGGTCGATCCGAAGACTCCCATCACGGTGACCGCGGAGACGCCCGCGCTGGTGCGCCTCGACGGCGGCGGCGGCTTCGGGCAGGTCGTGGGCCGGCGCGCGATGGAGATGGCGATCGCCAAGGCCAAGGCGGGCGGTCTCAGCGCGGCGTCGACCTCGCGCACCAGTCACGTGGGGCGCCTCGCCGACTACGCGGAGATGGCGGCCAAGGCCGGGCTCGTCGGCATGCTCTGGGCCAACTGCGTGCACGGGCTCAACGTGGCCCCGTGGGGCGGCGCGGCGCGGCGGCTCGGCACCAACCCGCATGCGGTCGCGGTGCCCGGGGTTGACGGCCCCGCGATGGTGCTCGACTTCGCGACCAGCGTGGTGGCCGAGGGCAAGCTGCGGGTGAAGCGCAACCGGAAGCAGGCGGCGCCCCCCGGATGGTTCGTGGACAGCAAGGGCCGGCCCGAGACCGATCCCGAGATCTTCTACGGCGATCCGCCCGGCGCGCTGCTCACCGCGGGAGACCACAAGGGCTACGGGCTCTCGCTCGCGGTGGAGATCCTGGGCGGCATCCTCTCCGGCACCGGCCCCGCCGGCCCGCCCCCCGGCGTCTTCGCCAACGGGACCCTGATGATCTGCCTCGACGTCGAGCGCTTCCTGCCGCTACCCGAGTTCCACCGGCAGGTGGGCGCGCTCTTCGGCTGGGTGAAGGCGACACCCCTCGCTCAGGGCGCGACCGAGATCCTGATCCCGGGCGAGCCGGAGGCGCGGCTCGAGGCGGAGCGCCGCGCGCAGGGCATCACGGTCGAGGATCAGACCTGGAGCCAGATCGAGGCGACCGCGGCGGAGCTCGGGGTCGCCTAGGCGGAGCGGGCGATCAGGGGAAGAGGCGCTCCGCGTTCCGGAACGCGATCTTCTCGGCCACGTCGCGCGGGAGCTGCGCGAGATAGCCGCGCACCTCGGTCACCGATCCCGGCAGCGCCTCCCAGCGCGACGTCATCCAGGTGTCGGTGCCGGCGAGGAAGCGGTCGGGATGACGGAGGAACACCGCGCGCCACGCCGGGTCGAGCGTGCCGCCGGGGGCCACGTCGCCGTTGCGGATGGCCAGGTCCACCCAGAGCGTCGGGTAGCGATCGAGCAGTGCCCCCACCGCCTGCGGCCCCGCGCTCATGCCCGCGTGCGCCCAGATCACCCGCAGGCGAGGCTCGATCGTGAACAGCTCCACGATCGCGAGCTCGTCGGAGTGGGCGTGGAGATAGATGTTCTCCTGCACCGCCAGCTCGGTGATGCGCTTGACCACGAAGGTGCCGGTCTGGCCGCCGAAGAGGTGGAACTCGCCAATGCCCTTGTGCACGCCCTTGTTCTTCGCGAGGCGCTCCTGCACGTAGGCCAGCACCGAGGGGTCCTGCCACCAGTGACCGATGTCGTCGCGGGTGCGGTAGGGCCGCAGGATCGGGACGATGCGCTTGGAGTCCTTCTGATAGAGGGTGAGCGTGCCGTCGTCCGGAGTGCTCGACACCAGCGCGCGCTTGATGCCCGCCTGCCGGAGGATGCCCAGGATGCGGTCGGGCGGGTACGCGGTCCAGTCCGGCGCGCTGTAGTGGATGTGGGTGTCGAAGATGGGGAGCTCGGGCGTCTGGGCCGGCAGCGGCACCACACTCGCGCCGGTGAGCGTCACCGCGACGAGGGTGATGCGACGGGCCGTGGTCCAGAGCCGCACGGCGACGAGCCTAGCACGGCCGCGTCGCCTTGCGCAGCCCCATCCCGTCCGCTACGCTGGGCGACGTCATGAGCATCGTTCCAATGGTCCTCGTGCTCGGCCTGCTCGTTCTTGCGGCGGCCGCGCCGTCGGCGGCCCAGGGCCTGCCGGGCGGCCGGCGCCCCGATGCCATCGACCAGGCGCGGGGCCTCGCCACGCAGCCGTTCCAGACTCCGGCCGGGCCCGATCGCCCGACGGAGCGCTGGGTCTCGCCGCGACGCGTGTACTCGCCCGAGCAGGGGCGCGACGTCCTGGTGCCGGGCCACTACGAGCGCGACGTCAACGGCCAGCGCGTCGAGCGGCCGCCGCTCGTCACCACCACGCCCGAGGGAGGCAGCCCGACCATCCTGCCCGGCGGCGAGCGCGCGCCGGTCGAGCAGCGCGGCGGCCCCTGATGCTGGAGGCGGTGGGCATGGCGGAGATCAACAAGATCTTCGCGGTCACCGACGCTCTCGGCGTCCACCGCGAGAAGCTCGTGATCCCGCTCGGCACCGGGACCGGGCGGGTGCGCAAGCTGCCGAGCGGCAAGCTCGAGATCGTGGTCGACAAGGACACCCCGATCGACGAGTGGCTCGCGGGCCTGCCCGCGCTCATCCACGCCGCCATGGCGTGAATCCCCGCCGGCACGGGGAGATCGGGTTCCTGCCCCTCGTCGCCATCCTCTTCTTCAACGTGAGCGGCGGGCCCTACGGGCTCGAGGACGCGGTCGGCTCGCTCGGACCCGGCCTGGCCCTGCTGCTGCTGGTCGTGACCCCGCTGGTGTGGAGCCTGCCCGTCTCGCTCGCGATGGCCGAGCTGGCCTCCGCTCTGCCCCAGGAGGGCGGCTACGTGGCCTGGGTGCAGCGCGCCTTCGGCCGCTTCTGGGGATTCCAGGCCGGGTGGTGGAGCTGGATCAACTCCTTCGTGGACGTGGCGGTGTACCCCGCGCTGTTCGCCGACTACGTGACCTTCTGGCGCCCCGGCATGTCCACCCTCGAGCGATGGACGCTCGTGCTCGTCTTCGTGTGGACGCTGACCGCGGTGAACCTGGCCGGCGTGCGCATCACCGGCTGGACCGCGGTCGGCCTGGGCGCGGTGTCGCTGGCGCCGGTGGTGGTGCTGACCGCGATGGCGGCGGTCCGGCTCGAGGTGGTGCCGTGGCGGCCGTTCGCGGCGACGGAGGGCGGGCTCCTCTCGAGCCTCGGCCTGGGCCTCGCGGTCATGATGTGGAACTACTCGGGCTGGGACACGCCCACCACCACGCTCGGCGAGACGCGCGAGCCGGGCCCGAGCTTTCGCCGCGCGGTGTGGGTCGCGCTGCCCCTGATCACGCTGGCCTACGTCCTGCCGGTCGGTGTCGCGCTCTCCGCATCCGACGACTGGGCGGCGTGGGACACCGGGCACTGGCCGGTCGTCGCGCTGCGCGTGGGCGGCGCGGGGCTCGCGCACCTCGTGACGCTCGGCGCGGTGGTGGCGGCGGCCGGGCTCTTCCTCTCGCTCCTGCTCACGAACTCGCGCCTGCCCTACGTGCTCGCCCGCGACGGGCAGATGCCGGCCGCGCTCGGCCGCCTGCATCCGCGCTTCGGCACGCCGTGGGCCGCGGTGATCCTGTCGAGCGCGGGCTACAGCGCGTGCGCCTTCTGGAGCTTCAAGGAGCTGATCGTGCTGAACATCTGGCTGTACTCCATCGCGCTCCTGCTCGAGCTGGCCGCGTTCGTCGCCCTGCGCTGGCGCGAGCCCGGGCTGCCGCGCCCGTGGCGCGTGGGTGGTGGCGCGACCGGGATGTGGCTGGTGGCGGGCCTGCCCGCGCTCTGCTGCCTGCTCGCGATGGCCACCGCGGGATGGGCCAACACCGTCGTCGGCGTGCTCGCGGCGCTGACCGGCCCGCTGGCCTACTGGCTCTGGCGCCCGGCGGCCGGGCGCGAGGCGAGCTAGGTCAAGTCGCCCAGCTCGCTCAGAGCACGGAGCGCCACGCCTCGGGCGTGGCGGCGGCCGCCGCCGGAGGCGTGGGCGCGACGGGCAGGCCCCGTCGCCGTAGCGCTCGCCAGACGCCCGCGCGGAACCGGGGGTCGCCCAGGAGCCCGCCGGCCCAGCTCATCGGGATCCGCCGCCCCGGGCCGATCCGGGGCGCCGC
>DATFAJ010000157.1:0-4024 GCA_035254745.1 Candidatus Methylomirabilota bacterium
AAGCTCGTCCTCGCGATGATGATGCACGAGACCAACACCTTCTCCCCGGTGCCGACCCCGCTCGCGTCCTTCCGCCCCCTGCAGGGCGAGGCGGCGATCGCGGAGTTCAAGGACACCAACACCCAGCTCGGCGGCTTCCTCGACGTGGCCCAGCGGGCGGGGGCCGAGATCGTGCTGCCGGTGGCGGGGGGCGCGCACCCCTCCGGCTACGTGGAGCGCGCCGCCTACGAGGACATGGCGGAGGCGATCGTGGGCGCGGTGCGGGGCGGGTGCGACGCGGTCTTCCTCGCGCTGCACGGGGCGATGGTGGCCGAGCACGTGGACGACGGCGAGGGCGAGCTGCTGCGACGCATCCGGGCGGTCGCGCCGCGCGTGCCGATCGCGGTGGGGCTCGACTTCCACTCCCACATGACCGCCGCCATGGTCGACAACGCGAACGTCATCGCGGGCTACTGCACCTACCCGCACGTGGACATGGGCGACACCGGGCAGCGCGCGGGCCGTACCATGCTGCGCGCGCTGCGCGGCGAGGTCGAGCCGGTCATGGTGTGGGGCTCGCTCCCCATGATGACGAGCACCCTGGTCCACGCCCCGTCGCGCCAGCCCATGAAGGACGTGATGGACATGGCGATGGCCGCCGAGGCCTCCGGCGCGGTGCTCAACGCCTCGGTGTTCGGCGGCTTCCCGCACTCGGACATCCCGCACGTCTCGCTTTCCACCGTGATCGTGTGCGACCGCCGGACCGACGCGGGGCTCGCGCTCCGCGACCGGCTGCTCGCGATGGCGTGGGAGCGGCGCGAGGAGTTCCTCTACCGGGGCGCGCCGCTGGCCGGCCAGATCGCGCACGCCCGATCGCTGAGCGAAGGACCGATCGTCTTGGTAGACCACGGGGACAACACCGCCTCCGGCGGCACCCAGGACGTGATGAGCGTGATCGAGGAGGTGATGCGCCAGGGCCTCACCGACGTGGTGGCCGGGCCCATCTGCGACCCGGCGGGCGTGCGGCGGCTGGTGGAGGCGGGGACCGCGGCGGGGGTGACGCTGCCGCTCGGCGGCCGCGTCGACATGCCCCAGATCAACCTGCCGGGCCGGCCGCTGCCCGTCACCGGCAAGGTCACCCGCATCACCGACGGGCAGTTCACCGTCACCGGGCCGATGGCCACCGGCACCCGGGTGCGCATGGGCCGCACCGCGGTGCTCGACACCGGGGCCATGCAGATCGTGGTGTCGGAAGGGCGCAGCGAGCCCTTCGACACCGGCGTCTTCACCCACTGCGGCATCGACCCGCGCCGCAAGAAGTACGTCCTGATCAAGTCACGCCAGCACTTCCGGGCCGGCTTCGAGCCCATCGCCCGGCACATCGTCCTCTGCGACGGCGACGGCGTGACCAGCTCCGACCTGCGGCTCTTCACGTATCGCAACCGCCGCCGGCCGCTGTTCCCCTTCGAGCGAGATCTGTAGGCGCGAGATCTGTCAGGAGGTTCGCCATGGACTACGGTCTCTTCACGATGCCGTCGCACCCGCCGGAGCGGAAGCTCTTCGACGGACACCAGTGGGATCTCCAGCAGCTGCGCTGGGCCGACGAGCTGGGCTTCAGCGAGGCGTGGATCGGGGAGCACCACACCTCGCCGTGGGAGCCGCACCCGTCTCCCGATCTGCTGGTGGCGCAGGCCCTGCTGCAGACCAAGCGCATGCGCATCGGGCCGGGTGGATTCCTGATGCCGTTCCACCATCCGGCCGAGCTGGCCAACCGGGTGGCGATCCTCGACCACCTGGCGCAGGGCCGGCTGAACTTCGGGGTGGCCGCGAGCGGGCTGCCGAGCGACTGGGCCATGTTCAACGTGGACGGCATGTCGGGGCAGAACCGGGAGATGACCCGCGAGTCGCTCGACATCATCCTGCGCCTCTGGAGCGACGAGCCCGAGTTCGACTACAAGGGCAAGTTCTGGCACGTCACCAAGACCGGGACCATGTTCGACACCCTCCGACCGCACATCCTCCCGCTGCAGAAGCCGCACCCGCCCATCGGGGTCGCCGGGCTCAGCAAGGGCTCGGACACGCTGAAGCTGGCCGGCGAGCGCGGGTTCTGGCCGATGAGCCTGAACCTCAACCCGGCCTACGTGGGCAGCCACTGGGAGGCGGTGGAGCAGGGGGCGGAGCGGGGCAAGCGCGCCGCGAAGCGCTCGGACTGGAGGATGGTCCGCGAGGTCTTCGTGGCCGACACCGACGCGGAGGCGATGCGGCTCTCGGTGGGCGGCATGATGGGCCGCATGATGACCGAGTACTTCCTGCCGCTGCTCGGCGCGTTCGCGTTCACCGAGTATCTCAAGCACGACCCGAGCGTGCCGGACTCGGACGTGACCCCCGCCTACTGCGCCCAGCATAACTGGTTAGTAGGCTCGCCCGACACCGTGTCGCGCAAGCTCCACGACATCTACGAGGAGGTCGGCGGGTTCGGCACGCTCCTGCTGTTCTGCTTCGACTACAGCGAGAATCCGAACGCCTGGCGGCACTCGATGGAGCTGCTCGCCAAGGAGGTCATGCCCCGCTTCAAGGGCATGGTGCCCAAGTAGCCGGTGGACCAGGGCGCGCTGCGGCCGACGGTCGTCGAGGTCAGCCTGGCCCGACTCACGGACAACCTCCGCGCGATCGAGGCCGCGGTGGCCCCGGCCGCGGTGATGCCCATCGTCAAGGCCAATGCCTACGGCCACGGGCTCGTGCCCGTGGCCCGGCACCTGGCCTCGCTGGGGGCGCGGTCGCTCGGGGTGGCGTTCCTCGAGGAGGCGGTGGCGCTCCGCGAGGCCGGGCTCACGCTGCCCATCCTGGTCATGGGCGGCATCTTCGGCGACCAGATCCCGATTTTCCTGCGCCACGCCCTCACCCTGACCGCGTCGTCGATCGACAAGCTCAAGCAGATCGACGAGATCGCGGGGCAGATGGGGATCGGCGCCCGCGTGCACCTCAAGATCGACACCGGGATGGAGCGGATCGGCGTGCACTACTACAGCGCGCGCGGCCTGCTCGAGCGGGCGGCCGAGTGCCGCCACACCCTGGTGGAGGGCATCTACTCCCACTTCGCCAACTCGGACGCGGCCGATCTCACCTCCGCGCGGCTGCAGCTCGCGCGCTTCCTGGAGGTGCTCGAGTGGTACGACAAGCAGGGCGTCAGGCCGCCGGTGCGGCACATGGCCAACTCGGGGGCGGTGCTGCAGCTGCGCGAGAGCCATCTCGACATGGTGCGCCCGGGCATCCTGCTCTACGGGGTCTATCCCTCGGACGAGGTGCGCAAGACCATCGCGGTCCGGCCGGCGCTGTCGCTGCGCTCGCGCGTCGTCTACTTCAAGGTGGTGCAGCCGGGCCACCCGGTGAGCTACGGCTCCACGTGGGAGACCGATCACCCGGTGCGGGTGGTCACGGTGCCGGTGGGCTACGGCGACGGCTACTTCCGCGCGCTCTCCAACGTGGCCCACGTGCTGATCCGCGGCAAGAAGTACCCGGTGGTCGGGCGGGTGTGCATGGATCAGATCATGGTCAACATCGAATGGGAGACGGCCTACAACGGTGACGTGGTCACCCTGCTCGGCGCCGACGGCGACGAGCTCATCACCTGCGAGGACATCGCCGACTGGGCCGGCACCATCCCCTACGAGGTCCTCACCAACCTCAACACCCGCATCCCCCGCACCTACGTCTGACCCCAGCTAGGCGGTCCAGCCGTAGAAGCGGTGGCTGGGCTCGGGGCCCTCGTCGAGGTAGGCCATCTTGATCTGGCTCAGGTAGTCCTTCGGCAGCTCGTTGCGCCTGGCCCGCACGTCCACGCCGAAGAGGCGCGCTGCGTTGAGGCCGAAGATCTGCTCCTTCACGAGCGGGTTGAGCGGCTGGTAGCGGTGGGCGTCGACCAGGGCCTGCGGGATCTCGAAGCGGCGGAAGGCCTCGATCTGCCACTGGGGCGTGCCGTACCAGATCGAGTCGGTGCCCCACAGCACGTGGTCGGCGCCGAAGGCGTCGACGATCTGGCCCATGA
>DATFAJ010000158.1:0-5349 GCA_035254745.1 Candidatus Methylomirabilota bacterium
CGTGCTCCATCGGGGGATCGTGCCAGATCGCTCCCGGTCAGTCCAGCAGTTCCCCGAGGCGCCGCTCGAGGAAGCGCCGCTGCGGCTCCTGCCGTGCGAGGCCGAGGGCCCGCTCGTAGGCGGCCCGGGCGTCCTTGGTCAGGCCGAGCCGCCGGCAGAGCTCGGCCCGCGCCGAGTGGGCGAGGTGGTAGTCCGCGAGCGCGCCGCGGGCCAGGATCGCGTCGATGAGCGCGAGCCCCGCCGCGGGGCCGTCGCGCATCGCCACCGCGACCGCCCGGTTGAGCGCGATCACCGGGGAGGGATCGGCGCGTACCAGGACGTCGTAGAGGCCCACGATCTGGGCCCAGTCCGTGGCCGCCGCGGTGGGGGCCTCCGCGTGCACCGCCGAGATCGCGGCCTGCAGCGTGTAGGGGCCGATGCGGCGCGAGGCGAGCGCCCGCTCGACCAGGGCGGTGCCCTCCGCGATCTGATCCCGGCTCCACCGCGAGCGGTCCTGGTCGTCGAGCAGCACCAGCTCGCCGGTCGGCCCGGTGCGTGCGGCCCGCCGCGACTCGTGCAGCAGCATCAAGGCCAGGAGGCCCATCGCCTCGGGCTCCGGCAGGAGCTCGACCAAGAGGCGTCCCAGGCGGATGGCCTCGCCGGAGAGATCGGCGCGGGTGAGCGACTCGCCCGAGGAGGCGGAGTAGCCCTCGTTGAACACCAGGTAGACCACGTGGAGGACCGCGTCGAGCCGGTCGGGCAGCTCGACGCGCGACGGCACCTCGTAGGGGATGCGCGCGTCGCGGATCTTGGCCTTGGCGCGGACGATGCGCTGGGCGAGCGTGGGCGGCGCGGTGAGGAAGGCGCGCGCGATCTCCTCGGTGGTGAGCCCGCAGACTTCTCGGAGGGTGAGGGCGACCTGGGCGTCCGCGGGCAGGGCGGGGTGGCAGCAGGTGAAGATCAGGCGGAGGCGGTCGTCCTCGATCTCGTCGGGCTCGCGTGGCCCGGCGTCGCCCGCTTCCGCGGCGAGCCGGTCGGCCAGCTCGGTCTGCGAGGCGTCGAAGCGGGCGCGCCGGCGAATGGCGTCGATGGCCTTGAAGCGCCCGGTGGACACGAGCCAGGCGCGCGGATTGGCGGGGGTGCCGTCGCGGGGCCACTGCTCCACCGCGGCGGCGAAGGCCTCGTGCATCGCCTCCTCGGCGATGTCGAAGTCGCCGAGGAGGCGGATCAGGGTGGCGAGGACGCGGCGCGAGTCCTGCCGGTAGATCGTATCCGCCAGCTCGCGGGCGCCGCCGATCGACTCCTCGCTCATGGTCGGGGGGCGCGGTCAGGAATGCTCGAGCTCCTGGACCGGTCGGACCTCGATCGTTCCCAGCCGCGCGGGCGGAAATCGCGCCGCGACCGCGCACGCCTCGTCGATGTCCTTGGCCTCGATCAGGAAGAACCCGCCCAGCTGCTCCTTCGTCTCCGCGAAGGGGCCGTCGGTGACGGTCGCCTTGCCCCCGCGGACCCGGATGGTCCGGGCGGTGCGGGTGCGCTGTAGCGCGTTCGAGACGATGTAGTGGCCGCTGCGGCGGATCTCCTCGTCGTAGTCGAGCGCTCCGTCCACGAGGGCCTGCATCTCCTGCTCGGGCAGGGCGTCCAGGGTCTTCTCGTCGTGATAGATCAGGAACAGGAACTTCATCGCGTCCTCCTCAGGGCCGGTCGAAGCTCCTTGATCGGCCGCACCTCGATGCTACCGCGGCGCGCCAGCGGGATCCGGGAGGCCGCCTGGATCGCCTCGTTGAGGTCGCGGGCCTCGATCAGGATGAAGCCGCCCAGCTGCTCCTTCGTCTCCGCGAACGGGCCGTCGGTCGTGAACACCTTGCCCTTCCGGACCCGCACCGTCGTCGCGAGATCGACGGGCTCCAGCGCCTGGGCCAGGATGAGCTGGCCGCTTCGCCGCAGGGCCTCATCGTACGCCAGGCTCTCGTCGGTACAGGCGTCGGACTCGCTCTCGGACATCGCGGCCATCTCCTTCTCGACCAGGTAGACCAGGCAGATGTACCTCATGGGGCCTCCTCGGCGTGGATCAGTTAGGATGCTCGCCAGGTAGTCGTGCGATTCGCCCGGAATCGACGTCGGCCCTGTCGATTCCGGGCCCCGCGCTCGACCATCGGACGAGGTCGCGGACGAGCGAGGCGAACGGGCCGGGGCTCCCACCCCATCAAGGAGACCACGATGATCAAGGGATTGAGCGCGGTGTCGATCTGGAGCGCGGATCTCAACAACCTGCTGCCGTTCTACCGGGACGTGCTGGGGCTCAAGGTCGTCCTCGAGTCCCCGCGCTTCGTGGTCCTCGGGGAGGCGGGAGGGCCGAGCCTCGGCCTGGGAAGCCACAGCGACGTCCGGGGCCGTAACGCGGACCCGTCCCGCCACCTGGTGGGCCTGGCGACCGGCGACCTCCGGGCGGACTGGAAGCGCCTCCAGGCGGCCGGGGTCGAGTTCGTCGAGGATCCCACCGACTACGACACGGTCTCGATCGCGACCCTGAAGGACCCCGAGGGTAACCTCGTCCAGCTCATCCAGCGGCGCCCGTGATAGGGTGAGGCCCGCCATGAAGGTCTTCTACGGCTGGATCATCGTCGGCGTCGGGATCGTCGTCACCTGCATCGGCGTGGGGGCCATGCTCTCGCTGAGCATCTTCCTCCAGCCCATGACCCAGGCGATGGGGTGGTCCCGGACCGGGATCTCGACCGCGGCCCTGGTCAACTGGCTCGCGATGGGCGTCGGGGCGTTCCTCTGGGGCGCGCTCTCCGACCGCGTCGGCACCCGCACCGTGCTGCTCATGGGCGGGGCTCTGCTCGGGCTCGGGCTCGTCTCCGCGAGCCAGGCCTCGACGCTCGGCCAGTTCCAGCTGCTGTTCGGGGTGCTGGTGGGGCTCGCCTCGGGGAGCTTCTACACGCCCCTGACCGCCACCACCACCCGCTGGTTCACGGAGCACCGGAGCCTGGCGGTCGCACTGGTCTCGGCCGGCATCGGGCTCGGCTCCTCCACCGTCGGGCCGCTGGCGCGCTACCTGATCACCGCCTACGACTGGCGCACCGCGATGTTCGTGATCGGCAACCTGGCCTGGCTGGTCATCATCCCGGCCGCCCTGCTGGTGCGAGAGCCGTCCGGTGCGGTCGCGGCGGGCGCGCCCGGGATGCGGGGGGCGGACGGGCGCGAGCTCACCGTCTGGCAGGCCCTGCGCACGCCCCAGTTCGCGGCCATCGCGCTCGCGTACTTCGCCTGCTGCGCGGCCCACTCGGGCCCGATCTTCCACATGGTGACCCACGCGATCGATCGCGGGATCACCGCGATGGCGGCGGTCACCGTGCTGAGCGTGGCGGGGATCGCCTCGCTCGGCGGCAAGATCGTGTGCGGGCTCGTGGCGGACCGCGTCGGAGCCAAGCGGACCCTCGTGGTGGGGCTCGCGATCCAGGCGCTCGCGATCACGTTCTACCTCTTCACCCGAGACCTCGCGAGCTTCTACGCCCTCTCCGTGGTGTTCGGCTTCGCCTACGGCGGGGTCATGCCCCTGTACGCGATCCTGGTGCGCGAGTACTTCGGGGCCCGCATCATGGGGACCGCGTTCGGGGCGGTGGCGCTCGTCTCGACCCTCGGCATGGCGATCGGGCCGCCGGTGGGCGGCTGGCTCTTCGACACCTACGGCAGCTACTCCTGGCTCTACCTGAGCTCGTTCGTCATCGGCCTGGCCGCGGTGGCCGTCGCGGCCACGTTCCGGCCGCCGGCGCGCGTCGTCTCCGGCGTGCCGAGCCCGAGCCCGGCCCGTTGAGGACGGAGAGCGCCACGATGCGGTTCATGCTGCTCATGTACCGGGACGAGAAGGTCTGGGACGTGAAGCCCGAGGCGGAGCGGGTCGCGATTCGCCAGCGGGCCATCGACACCTCCGAGGCCTTGCGCGCCCGCGGCATCTTCCTGGCCGGCGACCCGCTGCTGCCGACCGACACCGCGGTCACGGTCCGGATGACCGGCGGCAAGCCGATGGCGACCGACGGCCCGTTCGCCGAGACCAAGGAGCAGCTGGGCGGCTACTCCATCGTGGAGGTCGGCAGCCTCGACGAGGCGGTCGCGATCGCGCGGGATCATCCGCTGGTGCGCGTCGGCGGCCACTCGATCGAGATACGCCCGATCCGGGAGCTGCCTCCGCGGTAGGCCCGGGTCGCGGCGGCGGGCCCGCTCCGCTACAATCGGGCGCAGAGGAGACCAGCCCATGGCTTCGACCGTGACCGCGGCCCCCCCGAGCATCCACCCGCTGGACCCCCTGAGCGCGGCGGAGATCGAGCGCGCGTGGGAGATCGTGCGGGCGGAGCGCCCGCTCGGGCCGCGGGTGCGGGTGATCTTCGTCATGCTCCACGAGCCCGACAAGAAGGTCGTGCTCGGCCACCGCCCGGGCGACCGCGTGGATCGGACCGCGTTCGTGGTGCTGATCGACTCCGCGGCGGGGAAGACCTACGAGGCGGTCGTCTCCCTCGGGGACGGGCGCGTGCTCTCGTGGGAGCACGTCCCGGGCGCCCAGCCCGCGATCGTGCTCGACGAGTTCGTGGAGTGCGAGGCGGCGGTGCGCGCCGACCCGCGCTGGCGCGAGGCGCTGCGCCGGCGCGGCGTCACCGACCCGAGCCTCGCAATGGTGGACTGCTGGTCGGCGGGCAACTTCGGCTTCCCGGCCGACGAGGGCCGGCGGCTGGTGCGCGCGCTCACCTGGGTGCGGCGTCACGCGGGCGACAACGGCTACGCCCGGCCGATCGCCAACCTGCTCACGGTGGTCGACCTCGACCGGATGGAGGTGCTCGCGGTCGAGGACGGCGGCGTCGTCCCGCTGCCGCCCGAGGACGCCAACTACTCGCCGGAGGCCGCCGGCGTGCGCGCCGGCCTCCGGCCCATCGAGATCCGCCAGCCCGAGGGCCCGAGCTTCACGCTCGCGGGTCACGAGCTCTCCTGGCAGAAGTGGCGGATGCGCATCGGCTTCACGCCGCGCGAGGGCCTGGTGATCCACACCGTGTCCTACGAGGACCAGGGGCGGGAGCGCCCGATCCTCTACCGGGCCTCGATCGCGGACATGGTGGTGCCCTACGGTGATCCGCGGCCGACCTATTTCCATCGCAACGCCTTCGACGTGGGCGAGTACGGGATCGGCACGCTCGCCAACTCGCTCGTCAACGGCTGCGACTGCCTGGGCGAGATCCGATATCTCGACGCGGTGGTCAACGACGGGCGCGGGCGCGCGGTGACCCTGCCCAACGCGATCTGCCTGCACGAGGAGGACGCGGGCATCCTGTGGAAGCACGTGGACTGGCGGCTCGGCACGACCGAGGTGCGCCGCTCGCG
>DATFAJ010000159.1:0-2225 GCA_035254745.1 Candidatus Methylomirabilota bacterium
TCTGGTACTGCCCGTCGTGCGACGCGCCGCTCTACGAGGCGGTGCGGCGGGTGGGCGACTGGCGCGACGACCCGGTGTCGGAAGTGTACGCGGATTTCTACCGCGCGGAGTCCCATCGCACGTGCGGCAAGTGCGGGCACGTGACGCCGCGCCCGGAGGCACCGCCCCGCGCCTGATCAGGCCGCCGCGTCGGGCTCCGGATAGCTCCGCAGTCTCGCGCCGGACTGCTTGTCGAACAGGTGGTACTTCCGGAAGGTGAGCCATACCCGGTCACCGGGCATGACGCTCTGCTCCCCGGGCATCTGCGCGTATACCTCGTGCTCGTCCACGCGGACGGTGAGGATCGTCGCGCTGAGCATGGGGAGGCTTAGCTTGCCGGCGACCACACCCACGACGCCGGCCGGCCGCTCGTCCCGGGAGACCTCCACGTCTTCGGGACGGATGCCCACCTGCGCGTTGCCGGCGTGCCGGGCCGGCGGCAGGTGTCGCGCGTCGATCAGGCTGATCGGCGGGGTTCCCACGTGGCGATTCAGGAACCCCGCCACGAACACGTTGCGGGGCCGCTGGTAGATCTCCTGGTAGCTTCCGACCTGCTCGATGCTCCCTCGATCCATGATGGCCAGCCGATCAGCGAGGATCAGGGCCTCGACATGGTCGTGGGTCACGTACACGGTCGAGATGCCGAATTGCTGGAGCAAGATCTTCAGATTGACCCGGTATCTCTCGCGGAGCGCCTGATCCAGGCTCGAGAACGGCTCGTCGAGCAGGAAGACGGCGGGATCCCGTGTGATGCAGCGCCCGAGCGCGACGCGCTGCTTCTCGCCGCCGGACAGCGTGGTCGGGCGGCGATCCAGGAGGCTTTCGAGCTCCACCCCCAGCAGCTCGCTGGTCCGCTGATACTTCTCACGCGCCATCGTGTCCAGCGCCGGGGTCTTCTTCCGGAAGAGGAAGTACGACAGGACGTTGGTCCGCGAGGTCATGTGCGGATAGAGCGCGTAGTTCTGGAAGACCATGCCTATGCGGCGGTCACCGGGCGGCACGTTGTTCATGGCCATGCCGTCGTAGCGAACGTCCCCGGAGTCCGGCGCGATGAGGCCGGCGATGATCTTGAGCAGCGTGGTCTTGCCGCATCCGCTGGGCCCGAGGATGACGAGGGTCTCGCCGTCGAAGACGGTGAGGTTCAGGTCCCGAATGGAGAAGACCGAGCCGCGAGCGCGCCGATCCGGCCGAGAGACCAGGTCCGGCACGGGCACCGCCCGCTCCCGACTCTGGAGCGTCGCGCACACGTTGGTCAGCTCGATCCGTGCCATGGCGGCATGAGTACCATCCGGCCGGGTCCGGGGCAAGCGGGGTGGTCGCGCCGAGATGCCGGGCTACCGGCCGACCACCTCGACGCGCGCGGCGCGCTGATACTCGGCCAGCGGCTCCTGCTCCCGGCCCCGCGGCAGCAGGTAACGGGCCCGGTACGCTTCGGCCCCCACGTCCTCGAGCAGCCGGAGATCGCGCTCCGCCAGGTACCGCGGCAGCTCGACCGGATCCCAGCCGAACGTGTAGGGCTCGCCCGCGCGCCGGACCGTGGCCAGCGTGTTGGCCGCGCCCTCGAACCGCACGGACCCGTCGAGCATGGCGCGGTGGATGTACGTGAAGACCATCTGGCTGCCGGCCGCGGCGCGCGCCACGTAGCGGAACACCGCATCGACGACGGCGGGCGAGAGGTAGTGCGTGAGGCCCTCGCAGATGAAGAAGGTCCGGGCCCCGCCGCGATATCCCGCGCCGGGCATGACCGCGTCGAGCGCCTGCGTGGTGAGGTCGACCGGCACCAGCGTCACGTGCGGCGGGAGCGCCCCGAGCCGCCGCGTGACGATCTCCCGCTTCCGGGGCTGGGTCGCGGGATGGTCCACCTCGAAGACGTGCGCGCGGTCGATCCCCGGGATCCGGTAGGCCCGGCAATCGAAGCCGGCGCCGAGGATCATGACCTGGTCCACCCCGGCGCGAAGCGCGTCCCCGAGCGCATCGTCGATGTAGCGCGTGCGGACCGCGACCGTGCCGCGGGGACCGGACCAGTGTCCGTCGACGAGCGTCCACGGCAGGACGGCCCCGATCACGGGAAGCCGGGAGAGGCGCAGCGCCCACCGGGCGCGCGGTCCGAGGAAGGCCGGCGCGAATGGATCCTCGAAGAGGCGCGCGGTGGCGGAGCGCGAGGACTCGATGGCCCGGTAGAGGGC
>DATFAJ010000160.1:0-5072 GCA_035254745.1 Candidatus Methylomirabilota bacterium
GACCCGCGCCCGCTCGCCTCCTGGCGTCCGGCGCCGGCCTTCGAGGAGTCGGTGGAGTGCGAGTGGGGCCTGGAGACGCTCGAGCCGGTGGTGGAGCGCCTGGGCGAGATGGCCGCCCGCGTCTGCGCCCGCCTCGGCGCGCGCGGGCTCGCGGCCGACGGCTTCGAGTGGGTCTGCCGGCTCGCCGCCGGCCAGGCGCACGAGGGTGCGCTCACCCCCGCGGTGCCGTTGACCGAGGCCACCGCAGTGACGGGCCTGCTTCGCCTGGCGCTGGAAGCCCGTCCACCCCGCGGCATCGTCCTGGGGCTCACGCTGCGCGCCCGGCCGGTCCGGATGGCGCCGGCCCAGGAATCGCTCACCGATCCCTCACGTCCGAGCCCGCGATTCCTCGCGGCCACCATGAATCGCCTGGTCGCGCTGGTGGGCTCGGATCGCATAGGCGCTCCGGCGCTGCTCGACAGCCATCGCCCCGACGCCGTGGGCCTGGGCGCCTATGCGCCTTCTCCCTCTCCCCTCAGGGGAGAGGGTGGGGTGGCGAGGGGTGGGACGGTGAGGGGTGCCGCTCCCGTCCTCGCCCTGCGACGCCTCCGCCCCCCGGCTCCGGCCGCGGTCACCCTCGCCTCCGGCCGCCCGGTCGCCGTGCGCTCGAGCCGTCTCGCCGGGCGTATCGTGGCCGGCGTGGGACCGTGGCGGTCGTCGGGCGAATGGTGGACCACGCATCCGTGGCTGCAGGACGAGTGGGACGTGGAGCTGGCCGACGGCACGCTCTGCCGCCTGGCCCACGACGGCTCCGCCTGGCATCTCGCCGGCATCTACGACTGATGGTCGCGTCGCCCGCCCGTCCCGCCGTGACGGTCCTGGTCACGGACATGGACAACACCCTCTTCGACTGGCTCGGGATGTGGCAGGCCGCGTTCGGAGCGATGCTCGAGCGGCTCGTCGCCGACAGCGGGGTGCCGCGCGAGACCCTCGAGGAGGAGTTCTTCGCCCTGCACCAGCGCCACGGCACCACCGAGTACGCCTTCGCGATCCAGGAGCTGCCGTCGCTCCGTGCCCGTCACCCTCCGGAGGAGCTCCCGACCCGGTACGCCGCGGCCATCGAGGCCTATCGCACGATGCGGCGCCGGACCCTCGCGCTCTATCCCGGGGTTCTCGACACCCTGCGGGCGGTCCGGGCCGCGGGCGCGCTGGTCGTGGCGTACACGGAGTCCCGCGCGTACTACGCCGACTACCGGGTGCGGACGCTCGGGCTCGACGGCGCGCTCGACTATCTCTACTCGCTGCCGGACCACGCGCTCCCCGAGGGCACGACGCCGTCGCAGATCCGGCGCTACCCGCCCGAGCACTATCGCCTCCGCTCGACGGTGCATCGTCACACGCGCGAGGGCGCGTGGAAGCCCGACGCCTCCGTCCTCCTCGAGATCCTGCGCGACGTGGGCGCCGAGCCCGGCCGGGCGGTCTACGTGGGAGACAGCCTGGTCAAGGACGTGGCGATGGCCCAGGCCGCTTCGGTGGTCGACGTCTTCGCCCGATACGGTGACGTCCGGAGCCGTCCGGGCTACGCCCTGCTGCGCCGGGTCACCCACTGGTCGCCCGCGATGATGGCCCGCTCCGAGGCGCTCCGCGAGGCCGACGTCCGCCCCACGCATGTCCTCGTCGACGGCTTCGCCGAGCTCCTCGCGCTCGTGGACTTCCACCGCTTCACGGTCTGAGCCGTGTTCGTCGAGCTGCACGCCCGGAGCGCCTTCAGCTTTCTCGAGGCCGCCGCGCTGCCGGAGGCGCTGGCCGAGCGGGCGGCCGCGCTCGGTCAGCCCGGCATCGCCCTCCTCGACGCCGACGGCGTCTACGGCGCGCCCCGGCTCTACCGGGCCTGCACCCGGCTCGGGCTCTCCGCGCTGGTGGGCGCGGAGGTCACGCTGGCCGACGGCAGCCGCCTGCCGCTGCTGGTGGAGGACCGCGAGGGCTACCAGAACCTCTGCCGCCTGCTCACCCGGGTCAAGATGCGGGCCCCGAAGGGCGAGGGCGCGGCCACCCTCGACGAGCTCGCCGAGTACGCGGGCGGGCTCGTCTGCCTCACCGGCGGGGGGCGGGGGCCGGTGGCCGCCGCGCTCGAGCGGGAGGGGGCGCCCGCCGGGCGGCGCCTCCTCGAGCGGCTCGTCTCGATCTACGGCCGCTTCGACGTCTTCGCGGAGCTGCAGCGCCACCTGAGCCGTCCCGAGGAAGCCCGCAACGAATGGCTGCGCGCCGAGGCCCAGCGCCTGCGCCTGACCCCGCTCGCCACCAACGAGCCCCGGCTGATCGCGCGGCGCGACCGCCCGCTGCTCGACGCGCTCACGTGCATCCGCGAGCACGTCACGCTCGAGGCCGCGGGCCGGCGGCTCGCGCGCAACAGCGAGCACTTCATGAAGAGCGGGGCCACCATGGAGCGGCTCTTCGCCGACTGCCCCGAGGCGGTCGCCAACACCGGCGAGCTCGCCCTGCGCCTGGGCTTCACCCTGAAGGACCTGGGCTACCGCTTCCCGGACTACCCGCTGCCGCGCGGGGAGACCCCGATCGGCTTCCTGCGCACGCTGGCCCACGCGGGCGCGCGCACCCGCTACGGGTCGGGGCCGCTCGCCGGAAAGGCGCGACGGCAGATCGAGCACGAGCTGGCCCTGATCGGGCGGCTCGACCTGGCGGGCTACTTCCTCATCGTCTGGGACCTGGTCCAGTACTGCGGGGCCCACGGCGTGCTGGTGCAGGGGCGCGGCTCCGCGGCCAACAGCGCGGTGTGCTACGCGCTCGGCCTCACCGCGGTGGACCCGGTCGGCATGGAGCTGCTCTTCGAGCGCTTCCTCTCCGAGGAGCGCGGGGAGTGGCCCGACATCGACCTCGACCTGCCGAGCGGCGACCGCCGCGAGCAGGTGATCCAGTACGTCTACGAGCGCTACGGCCGGCTGGGCGCGGCGATGACCGCCAACGTGATCACCTACCGCGGACGCAGCGCGGCCCGCGAGGTCGGCAAGGTGCTGGGCCTGCCCGCCGACGTGATCGAGCGTCTCTCCCAGCTCGTGAGCAACTGGGAGTACAACGATCCGGGCGACAGCCTGCTCGCGCATCTCGGCGAGGCGGGCTGCGATCCGGCCGAGCCCCGTGTCC
This sequence comes from Candidatus Methylomirabilota bacterium, assembly GCA_035254745.1. GTDB lineage: Bacteria > Methylomirabilota > Methylomirabilia > Rokubacteriales > CSP1-6 > CAMLFJ01. Next base: position 3,139 of record DATFAJ010000160.1, read on the forward strand.
GGCACTTCGCCCGGCTCTGGAGCGCCATCCAGGACCTGCCGCGGCATCTCGGCCAGCACTCGGGCGGCATGGTGATCGCCCAGGGCCGGCTCGACGGGGTGGTGCCGCTCGAGCCCGCCACCATGCCCGGGCGCAGCGTGGTGCAGTGGGACAAGGACGACTGCGCCGCGCTCGGCATCGTCAAGGTGGACCTGCTGGGGCTCGGCATGATGTCGCTGCTCCAGGACGCGCTCGAGATGATCCGCCGCCGCGGGGGGGAGGTCGATCTGGCCCATCTGCCCCAGGACCCGAAGGTCTACCGCATGCTCCAGGCCGCGGACACCATCGGGGTCTTCCAGGTGGAGAGCCGCGCCCAGATGGCCACGCTCCCGCGCCTGCGGCCGGAGCGCTTCTACGACCTGGTGGTGCAGGTGGCCATCATCCGCCCCGGCCCCATCGTGGGCGACATGGTGCATCCCTACCTGCGCCGGCGCGCGGGCCGGGAGGAGATCACGGTGCCGCACCCGGCGCTCGAGCCCATCCTGAAGCGCACGCTCGGGGTGCCCCTCTTCCAGGAGCAGCTGCTGCGCATGGCGATGGCCACCGCCGGCTTCACCGGGGGCGAGGCCGAGGAGCTGCGGCGGGCCTTCGGCTTCAAGCGCTCGGAGCGCGCCATGAAGGAGGTGGAGCTGAAGCTCCGCGCGGGCATGGCCCGGCAGGGCATCTCGGGCGATGCGGCCGAGGCCATCATCCACTCCATCACCGCCTTCGCGCTCTACGGCTTCCCGGAGTGCGTCGTAGGTGACACCCGGATCATCGACGCGGAGACCGGGCGCCGGGTCCGCATCGAGGACGTGGTGGAAGGCCGAGCGTCGCTCACCCATACCCTGGCCTGTGATCCGGATCTGAAGATCCGGCCGCGCCGGGTCCTCGCCGCGACCGCCAGCGGATCGCGAATGGTGTATCGGCTCCGCACCTTCCTGGGGCGGGAGGTGGTGGCCACCCCCGAGCACCTGCTCCTCACCGAGAAGGGCTGGCGGCCACTGGGGAGTCTCCAGTTCGACGATCACGTGGCGACGGCGGAGCCGGATGCGTCATGCGTCGGCTGGGATTGTGTGCTGAGCGTGGAGCCCGCGGGAATGAGTGCGACGTACGACCTCGCGGTGGAGGAGGATCACAACTTCGTCGCCGACGATCTGATCGTGCACAACTCGCACGCGGCGAGCTTCGCCCTGCTGGCCTACGCGAGCGCGTATCTCAAGGCGCATCATCCGGCCGCGTTCTACGCCGCGCTGCTCAACAACCAGCCGATGGGCTTCTACGATCCGGCCACCATCGTGAACGACGCGGGTCGGCACGGGCAGGTGATCCACCCCGCCGACGTCAACTCCTCGGGCTGGCTCTGTACGATTGAACCCACGGGCTCGCCGGTTGGCGCGGTGCGCCTGGGGCTGCGCTACGTGCGCGGGCTGCGGGAGGAGGCGGGCCGGCGCCTCGAGGCGGAGCGGAAGCGGCAACCCTTCGCCTCGGTGGAGGACCTGGTTCGCCGCGGGGGGCTGCGCCGGGACGAGGTGGCCCAGCTGGCCCGGGTGGGCGCGCTCGCCAGCCTCGAGCCGGAGCGCCGGGCCGCGCTGTGGGAGGCCGAGCGCGCGGGGCGGCCCGCCGGCGCGCTCTACGAGAATCTGGTGCCGCTCCGGGAGAACTCGCCGCTCCGGCCGATGACCGCCGAGGAGCGGCTGGTCGCGGACTACGACGGCACCGGCCTCACCCTCGGCCCCCACCCGATGGCGTTCCGCCGCGGGCGACTGTTACGAATGGGCATGTCGCGGGCCGCGGATCTCGCCGCCTTCCGTCACGGGGCGTGGGTGAAGGTGGCGGGCGCGGTGGTGGTGCGCCAGCGTCCCGGCACCGCCAAGGGCTTCGTCTTCCTCAACCTCGAGGACGAGACCGGCCTG
>DATFAJ010000161.1:0-3976 GCA_035254745.1 Candidatus Methylomirabilota bacterium
ATCGGCGGGATCTCGGACAACCACCAGCGCCTCTGCTTCGCGTGGGCCTTCTGGAACGGCCGCGACCGGATCCTGAAGGAGCGGCTCTTCGGCCTGGGCGGCACCGAGGGCAACCACGCCGAGGACGTGAAGGAGTACTACTTCTACCTCGACTCCACGCCGACCCACTCGTACATGAAGTACCTCTACAAGTACCCGCAGGCCGAGTTCCCCTACGCGCGCCTGGTGGAGGAGAACCGGTGGCGTGGGCGCGGGGCGCCCGAGTTCGAGCTGGTGGACACCGGGGTGTTCGACCAGGACCGCTACTTCGACGTGGTGGTCGAGTACGCGAAGGCCGAGATCGACGACATCCTGATCCGGGTGAGCGTGACCAACCGGGGGCCGGAGGCGGCCGAGTGCCACCTGCTGCCGACCCTGTGGTTCCGCAACACGTGGTCGTGGCAGGCGGGCAGCCCGCGCCCGCGGCTCGCGGCGGGGCGGGCCGGCGTGATCGAGGCCGACCACGAGTCGCTCGGCCTGCGCTGGCTCTCGGTCGAGGGCACGCCCGATCTCTTGTTCACCGAGAACGAGACGAACTTCGAGCGCCTCTATGGAGTGGCCAACGCCACCCCGTACGTCAAGGACGGGATCGACGACTACGTGGTCCACGGTCGTCGGGAGGCGGTGAACCCCGAGCGCGAGGGGACCAAGGCGGCCGCGCACTACCGGCTGCGGGTGGCCCCCGGCGAGACGGTCTCGGTGCGGCTCCGGCTCGGCAACTCGCCGCCCCACGGCGAGTGCCTGGGCCGGGAGTTCGACGCCCTGTTCGCGCGACGCCGGCAGGAGGCGGATCTCTTCTACGACACGGTCATCCCCGACACCCTCGACGAGGACGGCCGGCGGGTCATGCGCCAGGCCTTCGCGGGCCTGCTCTGGAGCAAGCAGTTCTACCACTACTACGTGAGGCGCTGGCTCGAGGGCGATCCCGCCTTTCCCGCGCCGCCGGCGGAGCGCCTCCAGGGGCGGAACCACGAGTGGACGCACCTCTACAACGAGGACGTAATCTCGATGCCCGACAAGTGGGAGTACCCGTGGTACGCGGCGTGGGACCTCGCCTTCCACATGATTCCCCTGGCCCTGGTCGATCCGGACTTCGCCAAGGAGCAGCTGATCCTGTTCCTGCGCGAGTGGTACATGCACCCGAACGGGCAGATCCCGGCCTACGAGTGGGCGCTCGGCGACGTCAACCCGCCGGTGCACGCGTGGGCCGCGTGGCGCGTCTACAAGATCGAGAAGCGGGTGCGCGGCACCGCGGATCGCCGGTTCCTGGAGCGGGTCTTCCACAAGCTCCTGCTCAACTTCACGTGGTGGGTCAACCGCAAGGACGCCGAGGGCATGAACGTCTTCCAGGGCGGCTTCCTCGGGCTCGACAACATCGGGGTCTTCGACCGATCGGCGCCCCTGCCCACCGGCGGCCACATCGACCAGTCGGACGGCACCAGCTGGATGGGCATGTACTGCCTCAACATGCTCGCCATCGCGCTCGAGCTCGCGAAGGAGAACCCGGCCTACGAGGACGTGGCGAGCAAGTTCTTCGAGCACTTCGTCTACATCGCCCACGCGATGGATCACCGGGGCGGGGCCGCGGACACGAGCCTCTGGGACGAGGCGGACGGCTTCTTCTACGACGTGCTGCACGTCCCGGGCGGGCAGACCCGCCGCATGCGCATCCGCTCCATGGTGGGCCTGATCCCGCTCTACGCGGTCGAGTCGCTCGAGCCCGAGATCGTCGATCGGCTCCCCGGCTTCAAGCGGCGGATGCAATGGTTCATCGACCACCACCCGGACTTCCGCGATCACGTCGAGGAGGTGGAGGAGCCGGGGCGCGGCGTCCGGCGGCTGCTGTCGATCGTGACGCGCGAGCAGCTCCCCAAGGTGCTGCACTACATGCTCGACGAGGAGGAGTTCCTCTCCCCCTACGGGGTCCGGGCCCTGTCGCGATACCACCGGGACCACCCCTTCGTGGAGCAGGTGATGGGGGCCGAGTACCGGGTCTCCTACGAGCCGGCCGAGTCGAGCACCGGCCTCTTCGGCGGCAACTCGAACTGGCGGGGGCCGATCTGGTTCCCGGTCAACGTGCTGCTCATCGAGGCGCTGCAGAAGCTCGACCACTTCTACGGCGATGGGGTCAAGGTGGCGTGCCCGACCGGCTCCGACCAGCTCATGCCGCTGCGGGACGTGAGCGCCGAGCTGGAGCGGCGTCTCGTGCGGATCTTCCGGCGTGGCGCGGACGGGCGGCGACCGGTGCTGGGCGCGGTCGAGCGGTTCCAGACCGACCCGCATTGGCGCGACCTGATCCCGTTCCACGAGTACTTCAACGGCGACACCGGCGCCGGGGTGGGAGCGAGCCACCAGACCGGCTGGACCGCGCTGGTGGCCAAGCTCCTCCAGCAGCTGGGGAACCGGACATGAGCCGACACTGGGGTGTGATCCTGGCCGGGGGCGACGGCGTGCGGCTGCGCTCGATGACCCGCAGCATCGCGGGCGACGACCGGCCCAAGCAGTTCTGCCCGCTCGTGGGCGAGGAGACGCTGCTGACCGCGACGCGGCGTCGCGCGGCGCTGGCGGTGCCCGCGCACCGGACGCTCGTGGTGGTCAACCGGGCCCACGAGCGCTTCTACACGCCGCTGCTGGCCGACCTGCGCACCCGCCTCGTGGTGGCCCAGCCGGAGAACCGCGGCACCGCCCCGGCGATCCTGTACGCCCTCCTGACGCTGGCGACCCGGCAGGCCGCGAGCGACACCGTGGTGTTCTACCCCTCGGACCACTTCGTCTCGGACGACGCGGCCTTCAGCGGGCAGATCGAGGAGGCCTTCGCGGGCACCGCCCGGCGGCCCGACCTGGTGACCCTGCTCGGCATCGCGCCCGACCGCGCGGAGCCCGGGTACGGCTGGATCGAGCCGGGGGAGCCGGTGGCGGGCGCGCCGTCGCACCGGCAGGTCCGCCGCTTCTGGGAGAAGCCGGCCATGGCCGACGCGGAGCGCTTCCGCGCCCAGGGCTGGCTCTGGAACAGCTTCGTCATGGTCGGGCGGGTCTCGACCCTGCTGGCGCTGATCCGCCTGACCGCGCCCGATCTGTATCGCTCCTTCGCCGAGGTCGCGGGGACGCTCGGCACCCTCGGGGAGACGCCCGCGCTCGAGCGGCTGTACTGTGGGCTGCCGTCGGTCGACTTCTCGCGGCAGGTGCTGAGCGCGCGGCCGGACCACCTCGCGGTCCTGCCGGTGCGGGGCGTGCACTGGAACGACCTGGGCGACCCCGAGCGGGTGCTGGCCACGCGCCGGCGGGCCCGGACGATGCCCGCGCGCGAGCTGCTCCCGGTCTCGATCTCGGCCTGAGGGCCCGAACCCCGCGGGGCGGTGGTCGTGTCTAATCCGCATGGACGGCACCATGCGGCAGGCGCTCCGGGGGCACTGGCCCGAATACCTGATGGAAGCGGCCCACCTCGGGCTCTTCATGATCTCGGCCTGTGTCTTCGCGACCCTGCTGTATCACCCCGGGTCTCCGGTAGGCCCGACGTCTCCCCTGGGCCGGAGCCTCGGGGATGAGACGCTGAGACGGCTGCTCATGGGCATCGCGATGGCGTTGACCGCCGTCGCGATCATTTACTCGCCGTGGGGTCGCCGATCCGGCGCGCACTTCAATCCGGCCGTCACCCTGACCTTCTGGCGGCTCGGGAAGGTTGCCGGCTGGGATGCCGCGTTCTACATCGCCGCGCAGTTCCTCGGGGGTGTGGCCGGGGTCGGCGTCGCCCGGGCGTGGCTCGGCGCCCCCGTGGCCCATCCCGCCGTCCACTACGCGGTGACGGTGCCCGGTCCGGCCGGGCCCCTCGTGGCCCTCGGGGCGGAGATCGCGATCTCGTTCGTGCTGATGCTGGTGGTGCTGACCGTGTCCAACAGCCGGGCCGCGGCCCTGACCGGGCTCTGCTCGAGCCTGCTGG
>DATFAJ010000162.1:0-5308 GCA_035254745.1 Candidatus Methylomirabilota bacterium
CCGGTGGAGACCGTAGGCCGCGCCCTCGCCGACCTGGTGGCCCGCGCGATCGTGCGGGGCGTGCGCGCCGCGACGGCCGCGGCGGGGCTGCCCGCGGCGCGCGATCTGTAGCAGCTACTTCCCGAAGGTGAAGACCGAGCCGACCGAGCTCGGCACCATCTCCTGCGGGAGCCGGTGCATCATGCTGGCCATCGCCTCGAGCCCGGTGCAATGCTGCGGCACGATCCAGTCCACCTCGAGGTCACGGAAGGCGTCGACCACCCGGGTCACCCGCTCCTCCTTGAGCCCACTCAGGTGGAAGCCGCCGATGACCGCGTGCACCTTGGGCACCCCGGTGATCCGCGCGGCGTGGCGGCAGATGCCCACGATGCCGCGGTGCGAGCACGACGTCACGACCACGAGGCCGCGGCCCTTCAGGTTGGCGATGAGGGTCTGCTCGCCGAGGAACGTGTCGGGCACGATCGCACCGTCGCGCTCCACCCTCAGGTTGTCGGGAATGGGCTCGAAGGACTCCTGCTCGTGCATCTCGCCGCTCAGCAGCACCCCGTCCGCGATCAGCAGGGGCGCGCGCACCGACTCGACCCGGATGTCGTAGCGCTCGATCTCGTCGCGGTGGAGGCGGCCCATGCTGACGCGGTCGGACCCCCGCTGGTTGAAGCGCGCGAGGAAGTGATCCTCACCCCCGTAGAAGGTGAGGTTTCTCTTCATCCCCCGGCGGTAGGCGCGGAGCAGGCCGCCGAGGCCGCCCCAGTGATCCCAGTGGCCGTGGCTCAGCGCGAGCACGTCGATGGCCGAGGCGTCGAGGCCCAGCGCCCGGAAGTTGTGGGCGCACGCGCCCTCGGACGACCCGAAGTCGAAGGCGATGCGTACCGTCTCGCGCCCGCGCCCGACCTCCACGTAGTGGGCGAGGCCGTGCTCGGCCCGGAGGTCCGGCATCTGGCGGGCCGCGAAGGCGCTGAATCGGCGGGCGACCTTCTCGTCCTGGCGGAGGACGTCGATGTAGTTGTCGACCACGGTGGTGATCGAGACGCGATCGACCTCGGTGACCGAGAGCATCAGTCGACCCGTGCCTCGTCCCGGTACATGACCTTGTGGCGGGTGGTCCGCACCCACTCGTCGACCTGCTCGTCGGTCATCACGTCGTCGGGGTCCATGCGATCCCAGCTCACGATCTGGTCGAGGCGCTTCTTCCAGCGCTTGTAGGAGGGCTTGAGCGGCGGCCCGAAGCACATCACGTCGATGATGGACAGGAAGTCCGGGACGCCCACCAGGGGCCGGATCGTCCGCTGGAGATCGTCCTGGCCGATCGCGGTGATCCACCACACCGCGTAGCCCAGCGCGGCCGCGGCCAGGTGCGCGGACATGGTGGAGGCGGCGACCGACTGGAGCAGGATGCGCTCCGCGTTCTGGCGGTAGCGCCGGTCGGTCTCGGAGCCGTCGTTGAGCACCGGGAACGCCCGGACGAAGCGAAAGTCGGCCACCACCACCACGAGGCCCGGCGCGGTCTTGACCCCGTTGTAGTTCGGGGTGGGAAAGCCCATGCGGAGCCGGGCCCGGCGCTGCTGCTCGTCGACGAAGCACTGGCCGATGGCCTGCTTCACCGCCGGGTCGGTGACGACGACGTAGTGCCAGGGCTGGGCGTTGGCCCCGGAGGGCGCGTGCCGGGCCGCCTCCAGGATCATCTCCACGTGGGCGCGCGGGATCTCGGCGGGGGCGAAGGCCCGGTTGGTCATGCGGCCGCGGACCACGTCCATCAGCGCCTCGTAGCGGGATTCCATGCGGCTCTCCGGAGCGACGACGCTAGGCGCCGACCTCCTGGTGCCAGAGCCCGAGGGCGCGCAGCGCGGGCTCGTCGTTGAGATGGAAGAGACAGGCCGGAGCGGCGCCGGATCGGTTCCGATGCTCGACCCAGTGCCACGGCGGCACCGCGAGCACGTCGCCCGGCTCCCACGCGATCACCCGGTCGCCGATCCGGCTCTCGCCCTGCCCCTCGACCACGTAGACGACCTCGCTCCCGGTCCGACGCTCGGCGGGCACGTCCTCGCCGGGGCGCAGCCAGCGCGCCTCGGAGCCCATCGTCCGCAGCGGGTACTCGCCGGTGCGCGGGTTCACGTGCCGCAGCACCACCGGAGCGCGCCGGGGCGCGGTGGCGGCGAGCGCGGCGAGGGCCGCGCGCACCGAGCGCCACGGCCAGCGCACCTGCGGGTAGCCGGTCTCCTCGTAGCGCGAGTGCCGCGGCACCAGGCCCGCGGCGGTGAACTCGTCCTGGGAGGAGTCGACGTCGCTCGCGGGCGTCGAGGCCGGCTTCATGGCCGAGGCCCAGTTCGCCTCCACGCTGCGCACGAGCGGGATGTCGAGGCCGTCCAGCCAGATGACCGGGTCGCGCCCCTCGTGGCCGTGGTCGTGCCAGCGCATCGGCGGGGTGATGATCAGGTCGCCCCGCTCCATCACGCACTTCACCCCGTCCACCGTGGTGTAGGCGCCCTCACCCTCCACGATCAACCGCAGCGCGGCCGCGGTGTGATGGTGGCTCGGGGCCGCCTCGCCGGGCAGGATGATCTGGAACCCGGCGTAGAGCGTGGCGGTGGCGGAGGCGTTGCCGGGGAGGCCGGGGTTGCACAGCATCAGCACCCGGCGCTCGGCCTGCTCGATGGGCACGAGGCGCGCCGCCTCGAGCAGGGGCTCGCGCAGCTCCCGCCACCGCCAGTGGTGCGGGAGCACGCGGGTGGTCCGCTCGTGCGGCAGGAGCGAGTGGAGCACCGTCCAGAGCGGGGCCACCGCGAGCGCGTCGAGGCGCGCCGAGTAGGCAGCGGGGAGCTGCGCGTCGCGGGTGGAGAGACCCGGGCTCACGGCCGCGGCCTCATCTCGTCGCGCGCGTCGGCCAGGCGGTCCGCGGCGGCGCGCACGTCGGCGAGCCGGTCGGGGCGGTGGATGAAGCGCGGGTCGGTGGTGTAGCCGTCCCAGCTCGCCATGTAGCCGGGCTCGGAGAGGCCGAGCGCGTGATCGGAGATCTGGGCCGGGTTCGCGAAGTCGGCCATGATCCCGACCTCGTTGTGGATCGGGGGCCGGTGCCCGTCCATGAACGCCTTCAGCGCGGACGGCTGCGGGCCGTGCGGCAGCCCGACCGGGTGCACCGTCACCATGCCCTCGCGGATCACCCCGCCGCGGCTGAAGAAGTCACCGAAGTGATACCCGATGGTCTCGCAGTAGTCGAGGTTCCGGTGGAAGAACGGCAGCCACATGCCTTCCTTCTCGACCGACCGCACCGTGAACACGCAGAGGTAGCAGCCGGGAAGGCGGAACACGGTGTGCCCCGACGGCGGCACGTGCGAGCGGTCCGCGGTGAGCGGGCGCACGTCCTCGACCGCGAAGCGGTACGGGAGATACTCCCCGCGCCAGCCCACCACGTCGAAGGGATGCGTCGGATGGACGCGCCGGGTGTAGACCGAGCCCACCTTCGACACGATCTCGAAGCGCCCGGCCTCGTTCCGCGTGTCGAGCGTGCGCGGGAAGCGGTAGTCGCTCCGGCTGTGGGTGATGAACTGGCCGGTGGTGGCCGCCTCCGACTTCTCGGGATCGCCCGCGAAGCTCTCGTAGACCCAGTAGTACTGCGGCCCCGGCGCGGCCTCGAAGCGGTGGGGGATGCCCTTGGGCACCACCAGGAAGTCACCGCGGCCGTAGGCGATGGGACCGAAGAGCGTCTCGAGCACGCCGCCCCCCTGGTGGACGAAGAACACCAGGGTGGCCGAGTGGTGCTCGAAGAAGTAGTCCATCGGCTCGGCGGGGGCGGTCACGCTCATGGTCACGGTGGCGTTGGCCACGAGACGCGTCATCCCGCGATAGACGTCGCGCGCCTCCGACGGCCGCGCCACCCCGAGCGCGTGGTGGATCCCGCCGAGCGGGCGCAGCGGCGATTCCCAGAGCGGCGAGAATCCGTCCAGCACGCGGGTCTCGCCGGGGAGCCAGTTGTTCGGCGGGTACAGGTGGTAAGTGTGGGTGACCCTGCCCGCGAAGCCTCCGCGGCCGTGCTCCTGCTCGCAGACGTGGTGGAGCAGCGGGCCCGCGTGCGGGGCGCGCGGCACGATGCCGACCTCCGGGACGCCACTGAAGTACTCGAACTTGTCCATGCGCGGGCCGCCAGCCGCATTCTAACGTGGGACGGGGGCGTCGAGAAAGGGCTCCAGCGCGGCCAGCAGCTCGGCCGGCTTCTCGATGGGCGGGCAGTGCGCGCACTCCGGGATCTCGACCAGGGTCGCGCCGCGGATCCCGGCCGCGAGCTCCCGGGCCAGCGCGGGCGGGGTGGTGACGTCGAGGGTGCCGACCACCACCAGCGTCGGGTTGGCGATGGCCGCGAGCGCGGGCCGGAGATCGAGGTCGGCGAGCGCACGGCAGGCGGTGGCGAAGCCCTCGGGCCGGGCGCGACGCAGGACGGCGGCCTGGCGCTCGATCACGTCCGGCCGGGCCGCGATGAACGCGTCGGTGAACATGCGACGCACCGCAGTGTCGACCACCGCGTCCATCCCGGTCGCGAGAGCGCGCTCCGCCATCCCGCGGAGCGGCGCCTTGGCCTCCTCGGGGAACGCGGCCGCGGTGTCCACCAGGGCGAGCCGGCGGATGCGGGCGCCGTGGCGCGCGGCCAGCGCGGTGGCCACGAAGCCGCCGAAGGACATGCCGATCACGTCCGCGCCGGAGGCCAGGGGCAGCGCGGAGAACAGCTCGGCCACCCGGTCGGCGTAGTCCTCGATGCGCGGGCCGGCCGGCGTCGAGGAGCCGAACCCGGGCAGGTTGAGCGCGGTGACCCGACGCGAGCGCGCCAGGCGCGGCACGATCGGGTCGAACACGGTACGGTCGGTCAGGAGCGAGTGGAGCAGCAGCAGATCGGGACCGCGGCCCGTCTGGACCAGGTCGAAGTCCGCGCGGGCCGCGGTCACCGGGGCCTCCCGGCTAGCAGTGGCGGCAGGGCGGGAACTCCCGCGAGTAGACCGGCTGCTCGAGGAACTTCTGGGGATCGTAGGTCCAGAACTGGCTCACGGCCGGATAGGTGTGGATCACCGTGTTCTGGAGCACGCCCCCGACCTTCTCGACCTTCCGGATGTAGATGTTCTGGGTCGGGTTGCCGTAGGCGTCGATCTTGATGGGCCCGCGCGGCGCGTCCTTGATCTCGACCCGGCGCAGCGCCGCCATCAGGGCGGCCCGGTCCTCCACCCGGCCGCCCACCGCCTTCACCGCCTCCTCGATCACCCGCGCGCCGGTGTAGCAGTTCTCCGAGTAGAAGGACGGCGGGCGCGAGTAGGCCTTCTCGAAGGCG
>DATFAJ010000163.1:0-2203 GCA_035254745.1 Candidatus Methylomirabilota bacterium
GCGTGCTGGATCTGGCCGGTGCGGAGCGCGGCCACGATGTTGGCCTCGTCCGGGATGACGCGCAGGACCAGGTCGTTCACGTAGGGCTGGCCCTTCTTGAAATAGCTCGGGTTCTTCTTGAGCACGAGCTCCTGCTCGACCTTCCAGTCGACCAGCATGAAGGGCCCGGTGCCGAGCGCGGCCTTGTTGAGGTCGCCGTGCTTCTTGATCCCGGCCTCGCTGATGATGAAGCCCCAGAAGCCGCCGAGCGCGGCGAGCAGGCCCGCGAAGGGCTCCTTGGTGACGAACTTCACCGCGTACTTGCCCACCGGCTCGACCTTGTCGACCGCGATGAAGTCGGACTTGCCCGGGCTCTTCTCGAAGAGGCGGTCGAAGGTGAACTTCACGTCCGCGCTGGTCATCTCCTGGCCGTCGTGGAACTTCACCCCCTGGCGCAGCTTGAAGGTCCAGGTGTGGCCGTCCTTGCTCGTCTCCCACGACTCGGCCAGCTCGGGGGTCGGCGTCATCTGGTCGTCGAAGCGCACGAGCTGGCTGTACATCAGCGGCGAGCGGCGGCTGCGCGAGAGCGCGGGGACGAGCTGGGGATCGAGGCCGGTGGCCTCGGTGGTCTGCGCGGAGATGAGGCTGCCGCCCGCGCGTGGGGTCTGGGCCGCGGCGGGCCGGCCGGCCGCGAGCGCGCCCAGGGCGAGCCCACCGGCCTGCAGGAGCTGGCGACGGCTGAGGCGGCTTCCATCGAGGTGGCCGGGATCGATCGTCATGGCGTTGCCTCCTGTGAGCGGATCGCTCGGTGAGCGCTCGGTCAGTGGGTGCTGGGGTCGAGGACGTCGCGCAGGCCGTCGCCCAGCAGGTTGAAGGCGAGCACGGTGACCATGATCGCGATGCCGGGGAAGACCGAGATCCACGGCGCGGTCTCGAGATAGGTGCGGCCCTCGTTGAGCATGTTGCCCCACGACGGGGTGGGGGGCTGGGCCGAGAGGCCGAGGTAGCTGAGCGAGGCCTCGATGAGGATGGCCTGCGACAGCGCCACCGTGCCCTGGACCACGAACGGCGAGAGGACGTTGGGCAGCACGTGCTTGAGCGCCACCACCCAGCGGGTGGCCCCGAGCGCGCGGATGGCCTCCACGTATTCCTTCTCGCGCTCGGCCAGCACCGGCCCGCGCATGACCCGCGCGAACAGCGGCACGTAGACGATCGCGATCGCGATCACCGCGCTGTTGACCCCGGGGCCGCGCATCGCCGCGATGCCCACCGAGAGCAGCAGCCCCGGGATGCTGAAGAACACGTCGAGCACCCGGTTGATCACGTTGTCCCAGCCCCCGCCGAGGTATCCGCCGGTGAGGCCGAGGACGCCCCCCGCGGCCATCGCGACGGTGATCGAGGTGACCGCGACGTAGAGCGAGATGCGGGAGCCGTGGATGACGCGGCTCAGCACGTCGCGACCGAAGCGGTCGGTGCCGAAGAAGGCCTTGAGCCCGGGGCGGGCCTCGATGAGGTCGAAGTTCTGCTCGTCCGGATCCTGGGGCGCGATGGATCCGGCGAAGACCGCCACCGCCACGATGAGAGCCACGCACAGCGCGCCCGCGACGACCACGGCACTGTGGGTGACGCGACGGAGCTGGCGGCTCCATCGAAGTCGGTGCGGCACGACGGCCGTCGAGCCGAGCACCCCTTCGGTCCTGACTTCCACGGGGGAACACTAGGCTCTGCGCGGGAGCCTGTCAAGCGCGGGGGGCCGGTCTCGCGGGCCGCCGGGAAACATGTCGGGGCGATAATCGATACGGCTTATGATCGGATGGATGCGGGCCTGGCTCGGGGCGACGGTGCTGTGCGCGGTGGCGCTGACGCCGACGGCCCCCGTCCTCGCCCAGCCGCCCGACACCGTGCTGCTGGAGGAGCTGACCTGGACCGAGGTGCGCGACGCGGTCCGCGCGGGCAAGACCACGATCATCGTCCCCGCGGGTGGGACCGAGCAGAACGGCCCGCACATGGCGCTCGGCAAGCACAACGCGCGGGTGAAGATCCTCTCGGAGCGGATCGCCCGGGCGCTCGGGGACGCCCTGGTGGCGCCGGTGATCGCCTACGTGCCGGAGGGCGGGCTCGCGCCGCCCACCGGGCACATGCGCTTCGCGGGCACCATCACCACGCCGGAGGACGCCTTCGAGAAGGTGCTCGAGTCCGCCGCGCGCAGCTTCAAGCTGCACGG
>DATFAJ010000164.1:0-6548 GCA_035254745.1 Candidatus Methylomirabilota bacterium
GCTTCGCTCCCCTGCCTGGCGTGCGGGTCTGGGTCGTCATGGTATTTAACTAAACGTTCATTTAATATCTACCTCCCGGGGCCGGCCGTGTCAACCGGATCGTCGTTGCCCCCGCCGCGGCGCGCGGGCATGCTCTCCCCCATGGTCACCCCCGTGCTCGTGCTCGACGATCCCCTCCCCGGCGTCCGCCGCCTCACCCTGAACCGCCCCGAGAAGCGCAACGCGCTCAGCAACGAGCTGCGCGGCGCCATCCTGACCGCCCTGAAGGAAGCGGACGCCGATCCGGCGGTCAAGGTCTCCGTCCTGCGCGGGGCCGGCCCGTGCTTCTCCTCCGGGTACGACCTCTCGGCGGACAACACCAAGGACCAGCCCTTCTACTCCCCGGGCGGGCCCGGGCAGTGGGCGCGGCACGTGGTGGACGGCTGGTTCACGATCTGGGACCTGGGCAAGCCGGTGATCGCGCAGGTGCACGGCTACTGCCTGGCCGGCGGCAGCGAGCTGGCCGCGTGCTGCGACCTGGTCTACGTGGCGGAGGACGCGCGCATCGGCTACCCGCCGACGCGGCTCATGAGCCCACCCGACAACCAGTTTCACCCGTTCCTGATGGGCATGCGCGCCGCGATGGAGATGTACCTGACCGGCGACGCGATCAGCGGCACCGAGGCCGCCGCCAGGGGCTTCGCCAATCGCGCGGTGCCCGCCGCCGATCTCGAGAGGACGGTGCTGACGGTCGCCGAGCGCATCGCGCTGGTCCCGACCGAGCTCGCCCAGATCAACAAGCGGGCGGTGCATCGCGCGATGGAGGTCATGGGGCTGCGCGCGGCCATCCGCGCCGGTACCGAGCTGCAGGCCCTCGCGTTCTCGACCGCGGCCAGCCAGGCCTACCGCGCCCAGTTCAAGCGGGACGGTAGCAGCGTGCGGGACCTCCTCTCCCAGCGCGACGCCGCCTTCGGCGACTACCGCGAGCGCGACAAGAAGGCCTAGGCGGGTCCCACGAAGCCCACGTACGCGCCACCGGTGTACTCCGGCCCCACCAGGATGGCGCGCTCGCCGGTATTGCGTACACCCTGCGCCGGCTCCGGCAGGCCGTGCCCCGTCATCCACCGCACCGCTTGCTCCATGCCGCTGGTGCGGTAGAGCACCTGGAACGGCCCCGGCCCGGAGCGGGCGAGCGCCTCCGCGGCCGGCCCGGGCTCGGCGGGCTGGGCGATCGTGAGGCCGGTGGGGCCCAGATCGAACACCGCCATGTCGGCCTTGATCACCGCGCCGCGCTGGATCTTCGGCTCGGGAAGGCCGAGCACGCGGGCGTAGAGGCCGGAGGCGGCGGTCACGTCGCGCACCGTCACGTACACCCGATCCACGCGCAGCGCGCCGTTCGGATGATCGCCCGCCTTCGGCACCTGGCGCCGGCGCTCCTCGAGGGGCGTCAGGTGCTGGATGAAGAAGACGGGCAGCGGCGCCCCCGGCCCGGGGAAGGCCGCGCGCCAGCGCAGCTCCTGGCCGGCCGGAGTGCGGCGGCCGCCGTCGCGGATCTCGCCCACGTCGACACCGCGACGCCGCATCGCCGCGACGTCACCCTCCAGGTCGTCGCTCTGCAGCGCGACCACCCGGAAGCCCCCGCCCCCGTCGAGGTAGCGGGCCAGACTCTCGTCCGGGCTGCCGGGCACCACCGCGGCACGGTCGCGGAGGCTCAGCACCTCGATGTACTCCTCGCCGGTGAAGGCGATCGCGTTGTGGGTGGCCCTCCCGGTGTGGGCACCGCCCGGGTAGATGTTGAACCCGAGCCGCTGATAGGCGTCGATCCCGCGGCCCAGGTCGGGCACGCAGATCATGATGTGATCGATCCGGGTCAGCATCGTCGGCCGGCCCGCGCTAGCAGAACCGGCAGGGCGGGTAGTCGCGGCTGTAGACCGGCAGCTTCAGGTACTCCTCCGGCTTGTACGTCCAGAACTGGGAGACGGCGGGAAAGGTGTGGATCACCGTGTTCTGCAGCTCGCCGTTCCTGCGCTCCACCTTCCGCACGTAGATGTTCTGGATCGGGTTGCCCCAGGCGTCCAGCTTCACCGGCCCGCGCGGGGCGTCCGGGATCTCGACGGTCCGGAACGCGGCCATGAACTTCTCGCGGTCCTCGACGCGGCCGCCCACCGCCTTCGCCGCCTCCGCGATCCACCGCCCGCTCGTGTAGCACGTCTCGGAGAAGTACGACGGCACCTTGCCGTACTTCTTGCGGTACTCGGCCACGAAGCGGCGGTTGGCCGGGGTGTCGAGGGCGGCGCTGTACATGAGCGGGGTGATCATGCCGAGGGCCTCGTCGCCGAAGTTGGGCAGGATCGACTCGTCCACGATCACCGCGCCGCCGATCACGGGCAGCCGCGCGGTGAGGCCCGCGTCGCGGTACTGGGCGGGAAAGCGGAGGGCCGAGGCCGCGACCACGATGATGAACGCGGCGTCCGCCTCGCGCTTGATCTGGCTCAGGTAGGGGGCCAGGTCGGTGGTGCCGAGCGGTGCCCACAGCTTCTGGATCACCTGCCCGCCCGCCTCCTCGAAGGCGCGCTGGAAGCCGCCGACCACCTCGTAGCCGAACGCGTAGTCGGTGCCGAACACCGCGACCTTCTTGTGGCCGAGGGTCTTCGCCGCGTACTCTCCGAACGGATGCGAGGGCTGGCTCCCGGTCCACCCGAGCCTCACCACCCACTTCGAGGGCTTGCGCTGGGTGAGGTCGTCGGCCGCGATCACCGGGAAGATCGTCGGCATCTTGTACTCCTCGGCCTTGGGAGCGAGCGCGTACCCGATGTGGGCGAAGGCCTCCCCCATCACCATGTCCACGTGGTCGCTTTCCACGAACTTGCGGAACTTGGCGATCGCGGTGCCCGGATTGCCCGCGGTGTCCTCGACGATCACCTCGACCTTGCGGCCCGCCATCTGGTGCCCGACCTCGTCGAGATACATCGTGAAGCCGTTCTCCATGTCGCGGCCGATCTGGGCCGCGGCCCCGGTGAGCGGGGCCAGGAAGCCGATCTTGATCGGCTTGCCCGACTGGGCGGTCGCGGGCGTGAGCCCCGCGGGGCCCGCGAGGAGCAGGGCGAGGCTCAGCAGGACGCTCGAGACGAGGCGGGATCTCCGCATGGATCTCTCCGTCGAGATGCCGGGTGATGAGGCCGGGGGTGGAGCGGCCGACGTCATGGCCGGTAGCCTATGCCGGGCACGACCGGAATTTCAACCGGGGAGGCGACGGGCGCGGGCTACCGGCGCGACCAGGCGGGCTCGTCCGGCGGCTCCGCGGCGGCCATGCGCGCGAACTGCCGCTTCATGCCGTTGACGCGCGCCAGGTAGCCCGCCACGTCGTGGTCGCCACAGCGCTGGCCGGGGACGAGCCGGAAACCGCGCCGGGCGAAGTCGTCGCCCGGCCCCGTCCCGCACAGGTGGATGACCGCGGCCAGGTCCTGCTTCTGGCGCGGCGTGGCGGTGACGATCCGCCGCCGCTCCAGCGTGCGCGAGACGTCGCGGTCGAGCAGGGCCGACGTCAATTCGACCGCGTGGCTCGGCAGCACGCGCGTGTAGAGGCTCCGGAACCAGCAGCCGTCCTCGATCACCACGTGGTCCCGCACGCAGTAGCGGCGGGCCTCCCGGAAGGTGGGGTCGGTGATCTGGTACATGCCGACCGCGCTCGATGCGGGCCGGTACACGTCGAACGGGTTCCACGCCACCTGCCAGCGCCAGTAGGTGCGGGCCACCGGGTCGCCCGAGCCCTCCACCTGGGCCAGCGCGGCCAGTAGCTCGGGCGAGATCGCGGCGGTCGAATGACGCCGGAAGAGCGGCGCGTACTGCCGCCACGTCTCGGGGGGCGCCTTGGCGAGCGTGCCGCTGACCGGAAAGAACAGCTCGGTCGGCTTGCGGATCACGTGATAGGTCCAGTTCACCGCGGACCAGAGCGCCACCAGGAGGATCAGCCCGACCACCAGGCGCGCCGCCACCGGCGCGCGCAGCACCCGACGCCAGAGGCGCCGGGCCCGGGGCGAGCCGAGCCACCGGATCGCGCGCCGGGCGCGGCCGGCGCGGCTTCGGCGAGGGACGGCTCGGACGATCCGCGTGGCCATGGGGATCCTTCAACTCTACGCGGCCGGGCCCTCCAATGGAACCGCGCCGCGCTACTTGAGGCCCACCGCCTCCCGGAACCGGCGCAGCGTCTGGACGTGATCGGCCGGAGTCTTGAGGCCCATGCCGCCCGTGTTCACGCAGAGATGGCTGATCCCACGCATCGCCTGCCACGCCTGCAGCTCCTGGCCCCAGTCCGCGGGCGGGATCTGCGGCAGCGTCATGCGGCCCTCGATGCCGAAGGCCTTCGGATCGCGACCGGCCTCGCGGATCATCCCGTGCATCCGATCGACCACCTCCTGCGAGGCGGTCCCCGGCCGGAAGTGCGGCATCCAGCCGTCGGCGACCCGGGCCATCCGCCGCTGCACGACCGGGCTCTCGCCGCCCATCCACACCGGGATCGGCCGCTGCACCGGCAGCGGGTTGAGGCCCGCGTCCGAGATCCGGTGGTGCTGCCCGCTGAACGTCACCAGCTCCTTGGTCCAGAGCGCCCGCATCACTTCCACCTGCTCCTCGACGCGCCGGCCGCGGGTGTGGAAGTCCTCTCCGAGCGCCTCGAACTCCACCGGGTTCCAGCCGACCCCGACGCCCAGCCGCAGGCGCCCGCCCGAGAGCACGTCCACCGCGGCGGCCTGCTTGGCCACCAGCGCGGTCTGCCGCTGCGGGAGGATGACGATGCCGGTCACGAGCCCGACCCGGCGGGTGGCCGCGGCCAGGAAGCCGAAGAGCACGAACGGCTCGTGGAAGGCGTGGCGGTACGTGTAGGGCCCCTTCCACCCGCCGGGGCGCTCCGGGTTGGCGCCCAGCACGTGGTCGAAGACCAGGATGTGGGTGAAGCCCATGTCCTCGACCGCCTCCGCGTAGGCCTTGATGGCCCCCGGGTCGTTCCCGATCTCGGTCTGCGGCAGCACGACGCCGATCTTCATGTGGTCCTCCTCGGTGGAATGCGCGCGCTCAGCGGCTGCCCGGGACGACGCCGGCGGGGAGCGACTCGACGTGGGCGCAGATGTCGCGGGGGCGGGTGATCCACACGCGGTCGCGGTGCCCCAGGATGTGCTGGAGCGCGCGGCGCAGCCGGCGGATGCGGTACGGACGGCCGAAGACGAAGGGATGGAGCGAGATCGGGCAGACCAGCGGCTGGCGGGCCGACTGGGCCAGCATCTCGTCGAACTGGTCGGTGATCATGTCCGCGAACTCCTGCGCGGTGTGGTGGTACCAGATGACCCCGCGCGTGTCGTTGACCTCGATCGGGTACGGGATCGAGAGGATGCGGCCCTTGCGGGTGCGAAGCCACACGGGCTGGTCGTCCATGGTCCAGTCCATCACGTAGCGGTAGCCCGCCTCCTGCAGCAGGTCCATGGTGACCGCGCTGTTGGAGAGCCACGGGCTCATCCAGCCGACCGGCCGCGCGCCCTCGTGCCGCTCGATCGTCGCGGTCGCCTCCGCGATCAGCGCGCGCTCGCGGTCCTCGCTGAGATGCCCCTGCTCGTCGGAGTTGGTGAGGCCGTGGCCCAGGATCTCGTCGCCGCGCGCGCGCAGCTTCGCGGGAATGTCCGGCGCCATCTCGTAGACCGCCGCGTTCATCTGGGCCTCCGCGGGCAGCCCCAGCTCGTCGAGCAGCTCGAAGAGCCGCCAGATGCCGACCCGGTTGCCGTAGTCCCGCCAGCTGAAGACGCTGTGGCTCTGGGCCTGGTCGGGCGGGGCGATGGCCGCGCCCTTGCCCACCCCGAAGCCGAAGGCCTCGATGTTGAGCGCGAGGTACACCGCGAGCCGGCGGCCCCCCGGCCAGGAGTAGTCGGGCCGCGTGGTGATGTTGGAGTACTCGTAGCGCCCGTGCGTCGGTAGCGTCATCTCGCTCTCTCCCGGGTCCACAGCCTACGGCATGCGCGGGGCGCTCCGCCAGCGACCGATCACGCGCGCACGCGGACCGGGTAGCGAAGGAACCCGCGGAACCGGACCCGGCCGCCGCGCACGGCGTCGCCGTCCCGCTCGATCGACGCAAACCGTCGCACGAGCCGGCCGATCGCCACCTGGCCCTCCATGCGGGCCAGCCACATGCCCGCGCAGGCGTGGATGCCGGTGCCGAACGCGAGGTGCCGGTTCGGATGCCGCCGGATGTCGAGGCGGTCCGGCTCGGGGAACTGGGCCGGGTCCCGATTGGCCGCCCCGATGCCGATGTGGACGTAGGTGCCGGCCGGCATCGGGACCCCGCCCAGCACGGTGTCCCGCGTCGCCCGGCGGTTGCCGAGCTGGTTCGAGCTCTCGAGGCGGAGAAACTCCTCGACCGCGGTCCCGATGGCCCCGGGATCCGCGCGCAGCTCGCGCCGCGCGGCGGGGTGGCGAAGCAGGAGATCGATCCCGTTGCCGATCAGGTTGGTGGTGGTCTCGTGCCCCGCGTTGAGGAGGAAGATGCAGTTGTGGAGCAGCTCGAGCTCGCCGAGCCGTTCCTCGGA
>DATFAJ010000165.1:0-3136 GCA_035254745.1 Candidatus Methylomirabilota bacterium
ACCGTGATCTCCCCATGGGTGAGGGTCCCGGTCTTGTCGCTGCACAGGATGTCCATGCTCCCGAAGTTCTCGATGGCCGCGAGCTGCTTGACGATGACCTTCTTCTCGGCCATGCGGACCGCGCCGCTCGACAGCGTCACCGACACGATCATGGGCAGGAGCTCGGGGGTGAGGCCCACCGCGAGCGCCACCGAGAAGAGGAACGACTCGAGGAACTCCCGCCGCAGGAGCGCGTTGACCATGAAGACGAACAGGACCAGGAAGACCACCACCTGCAGGATGAGGAAGCCGAACTTGCGGGTGCCGCGCTCGAACTCGGTCTCGGGAGGCCGCCCGACCAGCCCGGCGGCCACGTGCCCGAACTCGGTGGCGCCGCCGGTGGCCACCACCACCGCCGCCGCGAGCCCGCTCACCACCGAGGTGCCCCGGAACACCCCGGTCACCGCGTCTCCCAGACCGCCGCCACCGGGCGGGAGCGGACCCGGGAGGGCCTGCTTCTCGCGCGGCAGCGACTCGCCGGTGAGCAGCGCCTCGTTCACGAACAGGTCCCGGACCGAGAGCAGGCGGCAATCGGCGGGCACCAGATCGCCCGCCTTCAGGTGGATCACGTCGCCGATGACCACCTCGCGCACCGGGATCTCCCGCTCGGCCCCGTCGCGGACCACGGTCGCGGTCTGCCCGACCTGCTGCCGGAGGCGCTGGGCCGCCCGCTGGGAGCGGTAGGCCTGCGTGAAGTTGAGCACCACGCTCAGGATCAGCATCAGCGCGACGATGACCGCGCTGACCACCTGCCCGAACGCGGCCGAGACCGCGCTCGCCACCAGCAGGATCAGCACCAGCGGGTTGGTCAGGTACCGGAGCAGCTCGCGGAGCGCCTCGAAGCGCGGTGGGGGCGCGAGCTCGTTGGGGCCCTGGCTCGCGAGGCGCGCGGCGGCCTCCCTGGCCGAGAGGCCCCGGTCGGTGCCGGCGGCGCCCGCGAGGGCCTGCTCGATGCCGAGGGCCCAGGGGGCCGGGGCAGGCACCTAGTCGTCGCCCCCGTAGCGCACCGTGATCAGCGCGTCGATCGCCTCGCGCAGATCCGGCAGCTCGCCGCGGCGCCAGCGCGTCTCCGCCTTGCCGAGCTGGCGCGCCAGCTCCGCGTCGGCGAAGACGTCGCGGACCCAGCGGGAGAAGTCGCCGCGCTCCGCGTGGGACGCGAGCAGCTCCTCGGGGGCGGTGACCACCACCCGGCGAAAGGCCTGCAGGCTGTTGGCCGATCCGACCACCCGGCCGCCGGCGTCCCGGAACAGGAACTCGCGACCCGGGGGCACGTGCGAGTCCACGTACTTGGTCAGGTGGCGCACGTGCATGGTCTGGCGCGGCGCGGCCACGAAGGTGACCGCGGTCGCCCGGCCGGCCGGGTCGCGCTGGACGATGAGGAACTCCCCGCGCGGCAACCGCGGGAGCGCGGCCGACACCCCCTCACTTCCGTCGAGAGCCGGCAGGGCCGAGCGGAGGAAGGCAAGCTCCTCGGGCGCCGTGGTCCGCGCGAGCACGAACACGTCCACCGCCTGGATGACGGCCGTCCGCACCCACCGCGGCCGGTAGGTCACGAAGCAGAAGCCGCGGTCCTCCAGACCGAGCGCGTCGCCCGCGATGCCGCCCTCGTGCAGCAGGTAGTGGGCCTCGTCGACCAGGACCCAGTGCGGACGTCCCAGGTGCCCGCGGATCTCGCGGATGCGCCGGAGGGCCCGCTCGATCAGGACGATCTTCTCGGGGTGGGGCCGCGTGGAGAGATCCAGCACCACGGAGGCGTCGGGGTTGTGCCGGAGGTGGTCGAGGGCCGTGTCCACGTCGTCCGGCCCGAGCACCTCGGCCCACGCCACCCCGGGCAGGCGGGAGAGGACGCGGTAGTCCCCTTCGGGATCGATGACGCAGACCGCGTAGCGTGCGCCGACCAGACGCTCCACGAGGGCGCCGGCGAGCCAGGACTTGCCCGAGTGGGGATCGCCGTGGATCAGCACGTTGATCCGGCGGGCCGGGATCGCGATCGGCTCGCTGGTGGTCGCGCCCCAGCCGAGCGCGATCCGGTGGCGCGGGGACTGCTGCACCGCGAGGCGATCCTCGAGCACCGGCCCCGTGATCGCGGCCCCGACGTCGGCGCCCGCGCCGCCCGGCAGCACCCAGTCCACGCGCTCGCGGACCACGGCGATGCTGTTACCCGGGCAGGCGCTGAAGCCGCACGCGTCGAACAGCGCGAGGTCGTTCTCGGCATCGCCCAGGGCCAGCACGTCGTGCGAGGAGAGCTCGAGGAAGCGCAGCACCTGCTGGACCCCCGAGCCCTTGGAGACGCCGGAGGGCAGCAGCATGAGGGCCGCGCGGTTCATGATCAGGTCCCGCGTCACCCCGGCCGCGCGCAGCGCCTCGCGCACCGCCGGCTCGTCGGCGCGGCCGGTGCCGACGATGACCCGGCCCACCTGGTAGTAGATGCCCCGCCCCTCGAGCTCGCCGAGCAGCCGGGCGGGCACCGGTGGTCCCTGGTCGCGGATCATCGCGGAGCCGGGATAGTAGATCACCGCGCCGTTCTCGGCCACCACGCCGTCGAAGAGCTCGAGGCAGTCGCACACGCGCGTGAGCTCGAAGAAGGTGCGCCCGGTCACGAGCACCAGCCGGAGCCCCGCCTTCCTCGCCCGCTCGAGCGCGTCGCGCACCGACGAGCCGATGCGGTCATCGACCGCGAGCGTCCCGTCGAAATCGCATGCGAGGGCCTTGAAGAACACGTGAGCGGTACCGGAGCAATCCTAGTGCCACGCGGGCCGGACCGGAAGACCCTGTAAATGGTCGCGATGGTCCGACCAGGCGGGACACCCCTGCCCCAGTGTCGTGGGAATTCCGTGGGCGCGGGCGCGCCCCGAAGATCGGAACGTCGATTCGGCGCACGCTTGGGGCCGGGCACCCGGCTTGCACGACCGATGGGCATGACTAGGATACGCATCCTCGCGCTGCTGGTTCTGCTGGTCTCCGCCGCCGGCTGTGTGGCCGCGGCGACGAGCGGGCAGTCCGATCTCGCGGCATCCCCGCGCGAGCCCTCGAGCACCGCGGTCGCCACGGAGCGTCCGGACGAAGGCGTCATGACTCCCACGGCCGTGCCGCCGTC
>DATFAJ010000166.1:0-4184 GCA_035254745.1 Candidatus Methylomirabilota bacterium
ATGTACGCCGCCTTCACCAAGATGCTCTCGCGCGCCGGCGTCGACCCGCGCGACTTCGCGCTGGTGGCCTTCGGCGGCGCGGGCCCGCTGGTCGGGTGCCTCCTGGCCCGCGACGTGGGCATCCCCACCGTCTTCGTGCCCCGGTCGCCGGGGACGCTCTGCGCCCTCGGCGCCATCACCACCGATGTCCTGAACGACGCGGTGCGGACGGTGCACGGCCGCCTCGACGCGCTCGACCTGACCGCGCTCGCCGGGGAGCTGGGGGTGCTCGAGGCCCAGCTGCTCGCGTGGGTCGCCGAGCACCGCATCGCGGTGGAGCGCGTCGCCTTCCGGCACGGGGCGGACATGCGCTACGTCGGCCAGTCCTACGAGATCGAGGTGCCGGTTGAGCAGGAGTGGCTCGCGGCAGACGGGCGGGGCCGGCTGCTGGAGGCGTTCCACCGGGCCCACGAGCGGGTGTTCGGGCACGCCGATCCCCACGCGCCGGTCGAGGTGGTGAATCTCCGGGCCCAGCTCCGCGGCGTGCGGCCGCGGGTCCCGCTCGTCGAGGTGGCGGCCGGCACCGGCGCGAAGGCGACCGGAGCCCGCCGGGTCTGGCTCGACGGCCGCCCCGCCCAGGCCCAGGTGTACGAGCGCGCGGGCCTGGGACGGGGCGACCGCGTGATCGGCCCGGCCATCGTCGAGCAGCCGGACACCACCGTGCTCGTCCCGGCCGGCGACGCCGCGACGGTCGACCGGTTCGGCAATCTCCTCATCCGACGGGAGGCGTGATGCGTCTCGATGCCCTGACCCTCGAGCTCCTCCGGAACTATCTCCACGGCGCGGTGGAGGACATGGCCTACGCGGTGGAGCGCACCGCGCACACCACGTTCGTGAAGGAGACCGCCGACTTCACCTGCGGCCTCCTCACCCCGGCCGGCGACTTCTTCGCCTACCCGGTCGAGCTCGGCGTGGCCAGCATGGCCGGGATCAGCTACGCGCGGACGCTCGAGGCGGTGGGCCCGCTCGAGCCGGGCGACGTGGTGATCACGAACGATCCCTACGGCTCCGCGGCGGCCGCGACCCACCTCCCCGATCTGCACCTGGTGCGCCCGATCTTCTGGGAGGGGAGGCTGGTGGGCCACGGCGCGGGCTTCCTCCACTGCTCGGACATCGGCGGGCTGGTGCCGGCCAGCATCTCGCCGCGGGCGTCCGAGATCTTCCAGGAGGGGCTCCGCCTGCCCCCGAAGAAGCTCTTCGTGCGCGGCGTCCCGAACCGCGACCTGCTCGATGTCATCCTGGCCAACTGCCGCATCCCCGAGCAGAACTGGGGCGATCTCCAGGCCCTGGTGGCGGGCCTGGTGACCGGCGAGCGGCGGGTCCACGCGCTGATCGGGCGATTCGGCGTCGACACGGTCGAGAAGGGGATGGACGATCTGATCGACTACACCGCGCGGAAGGTCGAGGCGCTGATCCGGCGGATGCCCCGCGGCCGCTACGCGTTCTGCGACTTCATCGAGGACGACGTGGTCTCCGACATCCCGATCCGCCTCAACGTCGCGATGACGGTGGGCGACGGGGAGATCCATCTCGACTTCACCGGCAGCGACGTGCAGGTGGGCTCCGCGCTCAACGTGCCGACCGGGGGGCGCGTGCACCCGTTCATGGCGATCGCGCTGTTCAACTACTTCATCACCAAGGACCCCGGCATCCCGCTGAACGCGGGCGTGCTGCGACCGCTCCGGATGACGCTGCCGGTCGGGTCGGTGGTGAACCCGCAGTTCCCCGCGGCCTGCGGCGTCCGCTACGCCACCGTGCTGCGCATCTACGACGCGGTGCTGGGCGCGCTGGCCCGTGCGCTGCCCGCCGAGATCCCGGCCGCGAGCGGCGGCCAGGGCTGCATGGTGGCGCTCGCGCTGCCGGATCTCGAGGCGGGACGGCGCCACGTGACCGTGATCGAGCCGATGATCGGCGGCGGGGGCGGTCGTCCGGGGCGCGATGGGATCGACGGCTGCGACGCCTCGCTCGGCTTCCTCAAGACCACGCCGGTGGAGACGCTCGAGGCCGAGGTGCCCGCCGTCCTCATCCGCCGCTTCCATCTCGTCGCCGACTCCGCCGGGCCCGGGCGCTGGCGTGGCGGGCACGCGGTGCGGCTCGACATGCAGGTGTTCCGGCCCGAGGGACAGGTCACCGCCCGCGGGATGGAGCGGCTGCGCTTCGCCCCCTGGGGCGTGGCCGGGGGTCGCGCCGGGGCCACCGGCCGTGCGGTGCTCAACCCGGGGACGCCTGGGGAGCGGGCGCTGCCGAAGATCGACCTGCTCGCGCTGGAGCCGGGCGACGTGCTGAGCATGCGGACGCCCGGCGGCGGCGGGAACGGGGACCCCCTGGAGCGGCCCATCGAGGCGGTGGCCGCCGACGTGGAGGCCGGCCTCGTGACGCCGGCGCACGCGCGCGCGGCGTACGGCGTGGTGATCGCGGACGGCGTGGTCGACCCCGTGGCGACGCGCGCGCTGCGCGCCGCGGGCCGCGCCGCCGCCGGGCCGCTCGGCGCGTTCGACTTCGGCGCGGCCCGCGACGCCCACGAGCGGCGCTGGCCGCCCGCGCTGCAGGACGCGCTCGTCGCGCTGCTGATGACGCTGCCCGCCCCGTACCGGGCGTACGTCCGCCGCGCGCTCTACACGCGGATCGCGGCGCGGACGGATCAGGAGGCGGTGAGGCCGGAGGACCTGGCCCGCCTCTGGGCGGAGCTCGCCGCGTCGTCCGGCCTGCCCGCGGGCCCGGGAGAGCACCCGTGAAGAACCTCCGGGGGAAGGTCGCGGTGGTCACCGGCGCGGCGAGCGGGATCGGGCTCGCGCTCGCGGAGCGCTTCGCGTCCGAGGGCATGAAGGTGGTGATGGCCGACATCGAGGCCGGGCCCCTCGCGACCGCGGCGGCGGCGGTGCGGCGGATCGCTCCCGCGGCCCTCCCGTCGCGGGTCGACGTCTCGAGCCCCGACGACGTGGAGCGACTGGCCCGCGAGACCTACGAGGCCTTCGGCGCGGCGCACGTGCTGTGCAACAACGCGGGGGTGGCGGTCATCGGCGCGGTGCACGAGCACACGCTCGCGGACTGGCAGTGGGTCGTCAACGTGAACCTGTGGGGCGTGATCCACGGGGTGCGCGCCTTCCTGCCCCGCATGCTGGCCGGCGGCGACGAGGGCCACATCGTCAACACCGCGTCGATGGCGGGCCTCACCACCGCGCCGTTCATGTCGGTATACGACGTGACCAAGCACGGCGTGGTCGCGCTCTCGGAGGCGATGTACAAGGAGGCCCAGGTGACCGGCTCCCCGATCGGGGTGTCGGTGGTGTGCCCCGGGCTCATCGACACGAACATCATGCGCTCGTCGCGCAACCGCCCCGAGGCCCTCGCGGAGCAGGGCAAGGCGGGGCCGATGGCGCAGGCCTTCGGGCAGGGGCTCTCGGACCGGCTCGCCGGGGGCTACCCGCCGTCGGAGGTCGCGGAGCAGGTCGTCCAGGGCATCCGCGAGGGTCGCTTCTACATCGTGCCGGCGCAGCCCGAGGTGAAGGACGGCATCACGATCAGAGCGCAGGACCTGCTCGAGCTGCGGAACCCGACGCTGCGAGGTAGGTAGCGCGAGGCCGGCCGAGCCTCAGACGAAGTTCTTCAGGATCTCCGTACAGCTACAGAGGATGTCGGGCAATGGCCCGACCGGGACCGGGTAGCTGCGAAGTGCGACGACTTCGGCGCCGGCCGCTGTCTTCAGGCCTCCCGCCGCCTCCACCTGCCAGAGGGTTACCGCGCAGAAGAGGACCAGCCCCAAAATCACGGCAGATCGCCGGTTCATGACCGGCGTCACTTAGAGAACAGGCTCGTGAAGAAGCCCTTCACGCTGTGCCCGAAGGACACGGCGCCATCGCGCGCGCTGCCCCAGGCGGACTTCGCAGGCGGCTCGGCGGTCTTCCCCGCCTCCTTCAGCTTTTCCCCGCTGTACTTCGCGCCCTCCGTGACCGTGTTGCCGACGCCCTTGGCGGTCTCGGTGACGCCTTCCCCGATCTTGCCGTCGGGGATCTTCTTCGCGCCGCGCTCGACCTGCTCGGTGGCCGCCTTCACCTTCGAGTCGTCGGCGGCGAGGGCGAATCCGGATGCGAGCAGCGAGAGCGGAAGCGCGAACGCGATGACCAATCCGAATCGTTTCATCTGAG
>DATFAJ010000167.1:0-10893 GCA_035254745.1 Candidatus Methylomirabilota bacterium
GCCGCTCAGGAACTTGGGATCCGCCGCGCCCTGCCGGCCGCCGTAAGAGAAGATGTTCTCCTTCTGCCAGGCCGCGAGCTTGCCGAGGTGCATGACGCCGAACTCCCGGTTGATCAGGAGCTGCACGTCGAGCCCGTCGAAGCCGTTGCGCTTGGTGGCGAACGGCTGGTCGTGGAGGGCGTGCATGTTCTCGACCTGCACCCACGAGGGCCAGCCGGTCGAGAACCCGCACTTGGCGGCCTTGGAGGCGATCAGCTTCCGGCTGTACTCCTCGACCTGCTTCCAGGTCTGGGGCGGCTTGCTCGGGTCGAGCCCCGCCTTCTGGAAGGCGTCCTTGTTGTAGTACAGGATCGGGGTCGAGGAGTTGAACGGCATCGAGTAGAGGTTGCCGTCCTTGGAGTAGTAGCCCACCACCGGCGCGATGAAGTCCTTCCAGTCGACCGTGATCTCCTGCTCCTTCATGAGCTGGTAGACCGGCAGGACCGCGCCGGAGAGCATCATGGTCTGGGTGCCCACCTCGAACACCTGCACGATGTGGGGCGCCTGCTTCTGACGGTAGGCCGCGATGGCCGCGGTGAGGGTCTCCGCGTAGGTCCCCTTTTGCAGCGGCTTCACCTCGTACTCGGACTGGCTCTCGTTGAACTGCTTGACCAGCGAATTGACCGCCTCGCCGAGCTGTCCGGTCATGGCGTGCCAGAACTGGATCTCGGTCTTGGCGAGGGCGGGAGCCGCCGGGACCAGCAGCAGCGCGGCGGCGAGCACCAGCGTGGTGAGCGCCGACCACCAGGACGTCTTCGTCAGTGACATGGGTGACCTCCGGTTGTCACGCTAGCGAATCGGTGTCTCGATCGGACTGCGCCCCGGTGACGTTCTCGCAACGCCCGCGACGGCGCTCGGAACTATAGCACCATTGACGCGCGGCCGGGAAGGGCGCGCCGTCGGGACGCCGCTGCTGCGCCTACGGCCGCTTCTCGTAGACCGCGTTCTTGCCGGTCACCGCCGAGCGCGCGTAGAGCTCCCGCCGGTCGGAGCTCGGGGTGAGGGTGGTGATCACGGACTCGTTGCCGATCTTGTAGTCGATCTGGACCGACTCGTCGGAGGCGTGGTAGCGACCGGTGAAGCGCCGGCCGTTCCGCTTGGCCACCGCCACCTGGCCGTCGCCGGCGAACTCGATCCAGTCGTGGGCGCCGCCGTCCGGATCGCGCCGCAGCTCCCAGCGGCCGAGGAGCCAGGCCGGGTCGGCGGCCCACGCGGGGACCGCGGGGATCAGCAGCAGGACGAGGGCGAGGGCGAGGCGAAGCCGGCCGCGACCCATCAGCGCTGCCGGAAGCGCCGGCTGCGCTCGACGTGCTGCGAGTAGGCCTCGAGCTCCGCGTCGAGCCGCCGCCTGGACCAGCCGCCCAGCTCGGCCATGCGCGCCGCGATCGGCTCCGCGCAGTCGAGGCCCTGGCAGCGGCTCTGGCCGATGCCGGTGCGGCGCAGCAGCACGTCCTGCAGCGACACCGCCAGCTCCTCGCGCACCGCGTGGTGGAGCTGGGCCACGATCTCGGGATTGCTCGGACAGAGGCGCTCGAAGCCGTCGGGCAGCTTTCGCCCCAGCTCGAGCACGCGCGGATAGGCCCGGCCGTAGGTCTCCACCAGCGTGCGCAGTGTACCGCGTGAGAGCCCGGTGGCCGCCATCTCTTCGGAGACGTCCATCCACACCCGCGCCTCGATCTTGCCGACCTCCTCGTCCGCCCCGTCGAGGGTGAGCCGCGCGGTGCGCGGGGGCTCGCCGCGCCCGAGCAGGCGCATGACCCGGTCGCCCACGTCCTCGGCCAGGCTGCGGAAGCAGGTCAGCTTGGTCCCGGTCACCGACAGGAAGCGGCCGTCGGGGCCCTCGGGGATCACCTTGTGCTCGCGCGAGACCCTGGACGCGGAGGCGCCCGGCTCGAAGGAGAGGGGCCGCACTCCCGCGTAGGTGTAGGACACGTTGTCGAACGTCGCCCGCTTGTCGGGCAGCACCTTGGCCACCTCTTCCAGAAGGTACGTCACTTCCTCCCGGGTCGCCCACAGGCGGTCGGGGTCGCCCTCGAAGTCGGTGTCGGTGGTGCCGACCAGCGAGAACTCGCGCCACGGGATGACGAAGATCATCCGCTCGTCGCGGGTCGACAGGTACACCGCCCGGTCGGTCATGCGCGGGAGCAGGCAGTGGATGCCCTTGGTGGTGCGCACCACCCGCGGACTCCGGTCGGCCACCTTGGCCATCGCGCGCAGCCGGTCCACCCACGGCCCCGCGCAGTTGACGATGGCGGTGGCCCGCACCAGCTGCACCTGCCCGGAGAGCAGGT
Organism: Candidatus Methylomirabilota bacterium; assembly: GCA_035254745.1. GTDB lineage: Bacteria > Methylomirabilota > Methylomirabilia > Rokubacteriales > CSP1-6 > CAMLFJ01. Next base: position 2,331 of record DATFAJ010000167.1, read on the forward strand.
CGCGGACCTTCACCCCCTCGATCCCGCGACGGCCGGACACGAACTCCTCGACCTCGCAGTAGTTGAAGGCGCGCGCCCCGTGTCGCGCCGCCGAGAGCACGTTCTCCAGGCAGAGGCGCTCCGGATAGAGCAGCAGGTCGTCGAAGTAGTAGCCGGCCCCGCGCAGGTCCTCCGCGCGGACCGACGGCTCCATGGCGAGCGCCTCGACCGGGCGGAGCACCCGGTAGCGCTCGGTGGTCTTGCCCGGCGTGAGCAGGTCGTAGAGCCACATGCCGATGCGCACCGTGATGAGGCCGCGCGCGGCGCCGCGGTAGATCGGGACCAGGAAGGGCAGCGGGCGGACCAGGTGGGGGGCGAGCCGCTCGAGCGTCTTCTTCTCCCGCAGCGACTCGCGCACCAGCTTGAAGTCGCCCAGCTCGAGGTAGCGGAGACCGCCGTGGATCAGCTTGGAGGACTTCGACGAGGTGCCGGAGGCGAAGTCGCCCTTCTCGAAGAGCGCGACCGACGCCCCGCGCAGGGCCAGGTCGCGCGCCACCCCCGCCCCCGCCATGCCGCCGCCGATCACCACGGCGTCCAGCGCGGCGCCATCGAGCCCAGCCAGTCGGTTCGCGGGCACGCTCACTCGATCACTCCACCAGGTCCCGGACCGATCGTACCACGTGGTCGGGAGCGATCGCGGCGATTCGGGGGTCGTCGGCGTGCGTGATGCCGCTCAGCACGAGCACGGTGCCGAGGCCGAGCCGCCGGCCCATCACGATGTCGGTCTCGATGCGGTCGCCCACGATGGCCGCGTCGCGGGCGGGCACGCCCAGCGCGGCGAGCGCGACCTCCAGAATGATCGGAGATGGTTTCCCCACGATCGCCTCCACCTTCCGGTCGGTCACCGCCTCCACCGCCGCGATCATGCCCGCGCAGTCCGGGATCTCGCCGCCCTCGACCGGGCAGGTGCGGTCGGGATTGGTGGCGATGAGCCGGGCGCCCTGCCTCACCGCCTGGAGCGCCACGTTCAGCTTCGCGTAGTCGAAGGTTCGGTCGAAGGCGATCACGACCCAGCGGACCCGCTCGTCGGGCCGCACCTCGAAGCCGTGGGCGGCCATCTCCTCCCGCATGGGCGGCTCCCCGATCACGAAGACCGGCGCGCCCGGATCGCGGTCGCGCAGGTAGCGGGCGAGCACCAGCGAGGAGTTGATGACGTCGTCGGGGGCGGCCGGCACTCCCAGGCGGGTGAGCTTGGCCGCGTACTCCGCGCGGGTCTGGAGCGGCTTGTTGGAGAGAAACGCCACCCGCCGGCCCGCCGCGCGCAGGGCCGCGATCGTCGCGTCGGCCCCCGGGATCAGGCGCTCGCCGAGGTAGATCGTGCCGTCGAGGTCGAAGAGCCAGCCGCGGTACGGGAGGCGGGGATGCATCCCCTCACCCTACCCTCTCCCCCGAGGGGGAGGGAAAATCAACGGAGCAGCGGGACGACCGCGGCCTGGGCGAGGTCGAAGAGGGGGCCGGGCGCCACCCCGAGCTGCACCACGCCCCAGAGCGCGACGGCCAGCGCGAGCGCCCCCGAGAACGACGGGGCCAGCACGGTGGGCGCGCCCTCCGGCTCCCTCATGTACATGTAGACGATGAGGCGCAGGTAGTAGTACGCGGCCATCGCGGAGTTGAGCACGCCGATCACCGCCAGCCACACGTAGCCCGACTTCACCGCGGCCCCGAAGAGGTAGAACTTGCCCACGAAGCCCGCGGTGGGCGGGATACCGACCAGCGAGAGCAGGAAGACCGAGAGGGCCACCGCCAGCAGCGGGTGCCGCGCGGCGAGCCCGCCGAAGTCGTCGAGGCGCACCGCCTCCTGCCCGGCCCGCTCCAGCAGGAGGATCGCGCCGAAGGCCCCCGCGGTGGTGAACGTGTACACGAGCAGGTAGAACAGCACGCTGCCGTTGCCGAAGGCGCCGCCCGCCACCACCCCCACCAGCATGTAGCCCACGTGGGCGATCGAGGAGTAGGCGAGCATGCGCTTGAGATTCTGCTGGGCGAGCGCGACCACGTTGCCGACCGTCATGGTGAGCGCGGCCACCACCCACAGCAGCATCGGCCAGTCCAGCGGCGCGCCGCGCACCGCGGTGAGGAGCACCCGCAGGAGCGCGGCGAAGGCGGCCGCCTTGGAGCCGGTCGCGATGAACGCGGTCACCGAGGTGGGGGCGCCCTCGTACACGTCGGGCGCCCACATGTGGAAGGGCACCGAGGAGATCTTGAAGCCGAAGCCCACCAGCAGCAGGCCGAGCCCGATGACGAGCAGCGGGTCGCGCCCCGCCCCCGCCGCCACCGCGTTGGCGATGCGGTCGAGGTTGGTGGTGCCGGCGGCCCCGAAGATGAGCGCGATGCCGTAGAGGAAGAACCCGGAGGCGAAGGCCCCGATGAGCAGGTACTTCATGGAGGCCTCGCCCGCCTCGACGCGGGTGCGGAAGAAGCCGGCGAGCACGTAGAGCGAGATCGACATCGTCTCGAGGCCGAGGAAGACGATGATCAGGTCGCCCGCCGCCGCCATCAGCATCATGCCGAGCGCGGCGAGCAGCACCAGGATGTAGAACTCGCCCGACTCCTGCCCCTCGCGGCGGATGTAGTCCATCGAGAGCAGCAGCACGAGCCCGGCCGCGTAGCCGATCACGATGTTGAAGAACAGCGCGTAGGCGTCCAGCACCACCATCCCGCGGAAGCCCCGCAGCTCTCCCCCGCCGGCGGAGAAGGTCATCCAGTAGGTCACCACCAGGGCCGCCACCACCCCGAGCGCGCTCACGAAGCCCAGGTGGTCCTTCCGCTCCCGCGGCGGGAGCAGGTCGAGGACCAGCACCACGCCCGCGGTCAGCGCGATGACCAGCATCGGCAGGATGGGCCGCAGGTCGACGGACGGGAAGACCAGCTCCGGGCTCATGGCCTCGACATCAGCAGCGCGGACGTAACCTGCGCCTTGGTCTGCACCTGGGTGATGAGGGCCTGCACGCTCGGCTCGGTCATGGTGGTGAACGTGGTCGGGTAGACGCCGATCCACACGATGAAGAGCAGCACCGGCAGCAGGACCGCCCACTCCCGCGGGGTCAGGTCGACGAGGCGGCGGTTGGCCTCGTGGGTCACCTCGCCGAAGCACACCCGCTGGTACATCCAGAGCAGGTACACCGCCGCGAAGATGATGCCGCTGGTCGCGAGCACCGCGGCGAGCCGGTGCACCTGGAACGTGCCGAGCAGGATCAGGAACTCCCCCACGAAGCCGTTCAGGCCGGGCAGCCCGAGCGAGGAGAGGCACACGATCAGGAACAGCACGCTGAAGGCGGGAATCACCTTCCAGAGCCCGCCGAAGTCGGCGATGAGCCGGGTGTGACGCCGCTCGTAGATCATGCCGACCATGAGGAAGAGCGCGCCGGTGCTGAGCCCGTGGTTCACCATCTGGATGATGCCGCCCACCATGCCCTGCGGGGTCAGGGTGAAGAGCCCCAGCACCACGAAGCCCAGGTGGCTCACGCTCGAGTAGGCCACCAGCTTCTTGATGTCCGGCTGCACGGTGGAGACCCACGCCCCGTAGAGGATGCCGATCACCGACAGGGTGAAGACCCAGGGGGCCCACGTCATGCTCGCCTGCGGGAACAGGGGCAGGCAGAAGCGCAGGAAGCCGTAGGTGCCCATCTTCAGGAGCACGCCGGCCAGGATCACGCTGCCCGCGGTGGGGGCCTCCACGTGCGCGTCGGGCAGCCAGGTGTGGAACGGGAACATCGGCACCTTGATCGCGAACGCGACCGCGAAGGCCAGGAACAGCAGGTCCTGGGTCAGCCCGCCCGGGATCACGAAGCGCACCAGCACCGGCAGGTCGAAGGTGTAGGCGCCGGTCGCGGCCCCGTGCTGGAAGTAGACGAACAGGATGGCCACCAGCATCAGGAGCGAGCCGGCGAGGGTATAGAGGATGAACTTGACCGCCGCGTACACCCGGTTCGGTCCGCCCCAGATCCCGATGATCAGGTACATCGGGATCAGCATCGCCTCCCAGAAGACGTAGAAGAGGAAGAGGTCGAGGGCCACGAAGACCCCGAGCATCCCCGTCTCCAGGAGCAGCATCGTGATCGCGAACTCCTTCCAGCGCGACTCCACCGACGTCCACGAGGAGAGCAGTACGAGCGGCATCAGGAACGTGGTCAGCAGCACCAGCAGCACGCTGATGCCGTCCACCCCCACGTGGTAGGACACGCCGAGCGAGGGGATCCACGCGCGCTGCTCCACGAACTGGTAGTCCGCCGAGGTCGCGTCGAACCGGAAGTACACCGGCAGCGAGATCACGAACGTCACCAGGGTCGTCCCCAGCGTGACCAGCTTGGTGACGTGCTCCTGGCGCCGGGGCAGCAGCAGGACGACGACCGCCCCGACCAGCGGGACGAAGGTGACGAGCGTGAGGAGGTACGCCATGCGGGCTAGCGGCGCGCGAGCAGGTAGGCGACCACCGCGACCGCGCCCAGCAGGATGCCGAGCGCGTAGTTCATCACGAAGCCGGTCTGCACCCGGCGGAGGCCGCGGGCCCAGCCCACCACCAGGGTCGCCACCCCGTTGACGATGCCGTCGATGAGGCCGGGGTCGAAGACGCGGGCCAGCCAGAGCGAGAGGTGGTAGATCGGCCTCACGAAGAGCGCGTCGTAGATCTCGTCCACGTAGTACTTCTCGATCAGGAGCTTGTGCACCGGGTTGCGCGCCACGCCGATGGAGGCGGCCCGCACCGGGGCGCGGCCGTAGACCATCCAGGCGAGCGCGACCCCCGCGATCGCCACGAGGGCCGAGAGCACGAGCAGGCTGAACGCGACCCCCGCGCTGTGCTCGGCCTCCTCGAGCGGGAGCACCGGGGCGAGGAAGTGCGCGAACGCGGTGCCCTGCGACGAGGGAATGCCCACCGCGAGGCCGGCCACCACCGTGAGGATCGCGAGCACGACGAGCGGCAGCGTCATCACCGCGGGCGACTCGTGGATGTGGTGCGCGACCTCCTTCGGCATGCGCGGGCCCCCGAAGAACGCGAGGAACACGAGGCGGAAGGTGTAGAAAGCGGTCATGAACGCGCCGACCAGCAGGAGCGCCCACAGGAGGTAGCGGTGACCGTGGAACACCGCGCCGAGAATCTCGTCCTTCGAGAAGAAGCCGGCCAGCGGCGGCACCCCGGCCAGGCCGAAGGCGCCCACCAGGAACGTCACGGTGGTGGTCATCATGCGCGGGGCGAGGCCGCCCATCTTGCGCAGGTCCTGCTCGCCGGAGAGGCCGTGGATCACGCTGCCCGCCCCGAGGAAGAGCAGGGCCTTGAAGAAGGCGTGCGTGACCAGGTGGAAGATCCCGGCCGCGTACGCGCCGACCCCCACCCCCACGAACATGTAGCCGAGCTGGCTGATCGTGGAGTACGCGAGCACGCGCTTGATGTCGGTCTGCACGAGCCCGATGGAGGCCGCGAAGAGCGCGGTGAGCCCGCCCACCCACGCCACGATCTCGAGGGAGAGCGGCGCCATCTCGAAGAGCTTGTGGCAGCGCGCCACCATGTAGACGCCCGCGGTCACCATGGTCGCGGCGTGGATGAGGGCCGAGACCGGGGTCGGGCCCTCCATCGCGTCCGGCAGCCAGGTGAACAGCGGGAGCTGCGCCGACTTGCCGCACGCGCCCATGAAGAGGAGGAGCGCGATCGCGAGGTAGACGTTGGTGGAGACGCTCGCGTCGGCCTTGGCGAACACCTCGCCGTAGTTGACCGTGCCGAAGGTGACCCAGATCAGCATGATGCCGAGGCCGAAGCCGAAGTCCCCCACCCGGTTGACGATGAAGGCCTTCTTGCCCGCGTCGGACGCCGACTTCTTCTCGTACCAGAACCCGATCAGCAGGTACGAGCAGAGGCCGACCGCCTCCCAGAACACGTAGAGGACCAGGAAGTTGCCCGCGAGCACCAGCATGACCATCGAGAACACGAACAGGTTCAGGTAGGTGAAGAAGCGGGCGTAGCCGTGATCGTCGTGCATGTAGCCGGCGGAGTAGAGGTGGATCAGGAAGCCCACCCCCGTCACCACCAGCAGCATCACCGCGGTGAGCTGATCCACCTGCGCGGTGACCGCGGCCTTGAAGGGGCCCGCGACCACCCACGGGAACAGGTCGCCGGTCCAGGTCTCGCCGTGCCAGACCCGCGAGAAGACGAGGCACGACGTGACGAACGAGGCGAGGAGGGCGGGGACCGCGATCCAGTGCGCCTTGTGCCCGATGAAGCGCCCGAACAGGGCGTTGATCAACGTGCCGACCAGCGGGAACAGCGGGATCAGCCAGACGAGTCGTGACATGAGCTCGGGTGCAAACCCGCAACACTCTAAGCGGAACCGGGTGGGAGTGTCAAGGTTGCGACGGGCCGCCGCCGTCGCGCAGCCGGGGCTCCACGAAGCGAAAATACATGAGCGGAATCAGGTAGAACAGGAGCAGGTGACCGGAGAGCAGCCGCACGCTCGCGGCGCCCTCGTCACCCAGCAGGAGGCAGAGCACGAGGTTCATCAGCACGTACGCGATCACCGCCACCCCCGCGTGCTTCGGCCCCTGGGGGATCTGCGCGAGCAGCACCCGCCACTCCACCACCCGGAGCGTCCCCCGCCCGCGCGCCGGCGCGCCCGACTCGCGCAGCCGCACGATCAGGGCGGCCAGCAGGACGAACGCCCCCGCGAACAGCACGAGCGCGACGGCCGCCGCGTAGGCGGGAGGGAACGGGGTGAAGGTGGAGAGGTGCAGCGCGGCGCTGGCCACGAAGCCGGCCGTTGCGGTTATGCGGAAGATTTTTCCCCAGTCGGCGCGCGTGGACACGGGTCCCTGTCTAGCATAAACGGGAGCATCTCTATCTGATTCGCTCGGCTCGTCTCGCAGAGCTTCGGCCGCGGGCTACTCGGGTTCTGCGGTCGGGGCCGTTCGCAACGCGGTCGGGACCGCAAAATCTAGGCCGCGGGGGTTCCGGCTGCTACCATGGTTTCGTGGCTCGGTCGCGTCTCCGGATCTGGCTGATCATCTTCTTCGTTCCCATCCTCCTGGTGCTGGGCGGGATCGGCTATCTCGCGTGGCGGCAGAGCGTGCCCGCGGTGCGCGTGGAGTTCTCGCCGGTGCCGAAGTTCATCGGGACGCGCACGCCCATCACCCTCGACCTGCACGCCCGCCGCGGCGGGGTGCAGTCGGTCGACATCCGGCTCCAGCAGGGTGGGACCCGCGTGAACGTGGCCCAGCAGACCTTCTCCGGCACCGCCAGCAACGACCAGCGCGTGCAGCTCATCGTGAGCGGCGGCTCCCTCGGCCTGCGCGAGGGCGCGGCCACCCTCGAGGTGCGGGCGCGCGACGGCTTCTGGCGGCCGATCCGGGTCGACGACCGCACCATCGCGAGCCTGCCGGTCACCCTCGACTTCACGCCGCCCACCCTCGAGATCCTCTCCTCCACGCGCTACCTCTCGCGCGGCGGCGGCGGGCTGGTCGCGCTGCGGGCCAAGGGCGCCGCGCGGGTGGGGGTGGCGGTGGGCGATCTCTTCTTCCCGGGCTTCCCGGCCGGCGCGCCCGACTCGGGCCTCTACGCCACGCTCTACGCCCTGCCGTGGAACCTGCCGCCCAACTCGCCGGTCACCGCCTCCGCGCAGGACGAGGCGGGCAACGCGGTCTCGCGCGCGCTCGCGGTCGACATCCGCCCGCGCAAGTTCCCGATGGACACCATCGACATCAGCGAGCAGTTCCTCGCGAGCAAGATGCCGGAGCTCCTGCCCGAGCGCGGACAGATCCCGCCCGACCAGCTCCTCGCCGCCTTCCTCATCGTCAACCGCGACAAGCGGAAGGAAGCCGAGGAGATGAAGCGGAGGCTCGCGCAGAAGAGCAAGCCCTCTCCGCTGTTCGAGGGCGCGTTCCTGCAGCCGCGCAACACCAAGGTGTTCTCGAACTTCGCCGAGACCCGCACCTACCGGTATCAGGGCAAGGACGTCGACACCCAGGTGCACCTGGGCTACGACCTGGCCTCCCTCAAGCACAGCCCGGTGCCCGCGGCCAACTCGGGGGTGGTGGTCTACGCGGCGCCGCTCAACATCTACGGCAACGCGGTGGTGGTGGACCACGGCTGGGGGCTGCAGACGCTCTACGGCCACCTCTCGACGCTCGAGGTGAAGGAGGGCGACGAGGTGAAGAAGGGTCAGGAGCTCGGCCGGAGCGGCGCCACCGGCCTGGCCCTCGGCGACCACCTGCACTTCGAGGTGCTCATCCAGGGCATCTCGGTCACGCCGGTCGAGTGGTGGGACGGCAAATGGATCCGCGACCACGTCGGCCGCCCGCTCCGCGAGGCCAACATCCCGCTGCTCCAGTCCGACCAGCCCGAGGCCGGCGCCACCGAGGAGCGCCCCACTCCCCCCACCCCCCGCCGCCGCGCCCGCCGCTAGGCCGGGGTCAGGTCTTACCGCGGGAAATGTCGGAATGTAAGACCTGACCCCAGGCCGCGCGGGGGGGGACGAAGTCGCCGAGGACGCCCATGAGGGTGTCGAGGAGGGCGGGGCGGCGGCGCAGGAAGTGGGCCGCGGCG
>DATFAJ010000168.1:0-5467 GCA_035254745.1 Candidatus Methylomirabilota bacterium
GAGGCCGGGCGCTGAGTCGGCGGGCGGGGTTTCCGCTCAGGGCTCTCGCGGCGCCTCACGCGGTCCGGCCCCGGATTCGCCGATCGCGTGCCACGTCCCGGCAAGCTGGCCGAGCGTGAGGACGCGCGTGAGCAGCAACAGCCCGAGGAAGCCCCCCAGGAAGGCCGCGTAGAGCGCCCCGTCGACGATAGGCCCAGACCGGAGCCACACGAGGGGCAGGAACAGGGCGCCGATCGCCACCGACACGCCCCAGGCCCCGAGCGCCCGGGCCATCACCGCCCGCGTCCTCCAGCCCATGTACGCGGCCTGCAGACCCGAGGCGAGGAGCACCGCCAGGCAGGCGCCCCGGCTCCCCGAATGGATCACCAGCGGCGGCCCGAGGCCCCAGAACACGGCCAGGCGGATGCCGGCGCCGACCAGCAGCACGCTCGGCCGATCGTGGGTCAGGGCCACCACGCTGGCCACGCTCGCCAGCGACATCGGCAGCAGGGCCAGCGTCATCGGGACGAGCGTGCTCACCACCGGCTCGAACGACCGTCCGACCGCACGCGGGATCACGTCGGGACCGAGGAGCAGGACCCCGAACACCGCGGCCATGCTGGCGGCCGCCATCCAGCTCACCAGGCTCCGCAGGCCCTCCCCGAGCGCCGCGTGGGCCTTCTGCTCGCGGAGCGTCGTGAGCACGGCGGCGAAGGCCAGGCTCAGCTGCTGCACGGCCGCAGCCGCCGAGAGGTGGATGCCGTTGGCGATCCCGAAGTAGCTGACCTCCGCGTAGTCCCGCGAGAACATCCGCACGAGCGACTCCCCGCTCGCCTGGAACGCGATCGAGAGCAGGTTGCCCCCGAAGAAGACGAGCCCGACCCGCAGGTACGGCGCGAGGTGGCCCGCGTCGAGGCGCAGCCAGCGCCGCGACAGCATCGAGCGGGTCCACCACAGCGCGACGCCCAGGGTGGCCGCCTCGGCGAGGAGCAGGCTCGCGCACGCTCCGCGAAAGCCTCCGAGAGCGAACCCCGGCACGACGAGCACCAGGAGCAGCCCGCGGCTCAGGAGCTCCCCCGCTCCCCAGCGCGCCGCCTGGTTCAGCCCCAGGAAGAACGCGAACAGGAGGTGGGAGACCGCCCGCGCGAAGACCGCCGCGGCGACCGCGACGAGCGCCGCGGTGTCGAGCTCGGGGAGCCAGCGGGTCGTGACGAGCAGGAACGCGGCCGCCACCACCGCGCCGCCGACGAGCCGGACCGTCAGTAGCCCGCCCATCAGCCGGTGGAGCTCTCGGGACTCCGGCTTGCGGGCGAGCCCACCCAGGAAGCGGCCGGCCACCTCGGTGAAGCCGAGGGTGCTGCACATCACGAACATGGTGCTGAGCGACGAGACCAGCGCGAAGCGCCCGTAGGTCGCCGGCCCCATCAGGCGGGGCACCAGGATCACGAACAGCAGGCCGGCGGCCAGGAGGCCGCCGCGCTGCATCACCAGGAATCCGGCATTGCGCAGGGCGCTCCGCGCGTCCGTGGCTCGTGTCAAGCGCTCGTCACCGTGCCGCGCGCTGGCCCTGCCAGCACTCGAAGATGACCGCCTGCAGCACCGAGAGGACGGGCAGGAACGCGTCGTTGAGGAGATAGACCGAGACGAAGGCGCCCAGGAGGCCGCGCGCCATCAGCAGCGCCGCGAGGCCGATCGCCAGGTTCAGCGCGAGGAACACGATCGCGGTTCCCGCGAGCCGGCACATCCCGCGGATCGCCGACCCCAGCCCGTCGCCGGGCAGGCCCAGCCGGCGTACCCCGATCGCGCAGGCCCCCGCCGACGTGAGCCCGGTCACGGCGAGAAGGAGCAGCGTCTGCTTCATCCGCGGGCACGCCTACAGGTAGCCGGCGAGCCGGTAGTACAGCCGGGCCACCGTCTCGATCATGACCTGCCGCATCACCCCCAGCCGCGCCTCGGGGGTTCCACCCCACTCGAGGACCGGGGCCCCGTACGACGGGATGACGTCGAATCCCGCCCGCTCGAAGAGCAGCATCGCCCGGCCCATCGCCTGTCCGTCCGTCACGAGGATGATCCGTCGGATGCCCCGAGGGGCCAGCAGCGCCCACGCCCCGAGGGCCTCGTCCCGCGTCGTCCTCGCGGACGACATCGTGACGATCGCCTGCCCGGAGATTCCGCACTCCCGCGCCACGTCCGCCCGGCGTGCCGCCTCCGTCCACCGGGTTCCGACCGGCGAGCCGGAGAGCACCAGCAGGGGGGCCAGTCCGCGACGATAGAGATCGATGCCCTCCATGAGGCCGAGCAGAGAGGCCCCGACGAGCTCTCCCCGCTCGTTCACGCCTCCGCGGCCCAGGATCACGATGGCCCCCGCGGGGGCGAGCTCGCGCGAGGGAGCCATCCAGTAGCTGACCACGTTCGGGAGCGGGGTGAAGCCGATCGCCAGCAGGAGCGCCACCCCGACGGCCCCGACGGTGCCCAGCGCGTCTCGTCTCATCGATCACCCTTCCCGGTGCGCGGCGTATCATCGCACAGGCCCGGCTGAACGCGCATGATGCTTGAGATAAGATAGCCGCCCATGACCGCAGATCCGGCCTCCGACCTCGTACGCTGGGTGAAGGAGGGCGAGCACCTCTTCCGGCTCACGCTGGAGAGCCTGCAGGGCGCCGCCGCGCTCGGATCGAAGGTCGAGGCCCTGGTCGAGGAGAACCGGAAGCTCCGGGAGGACAACTCGGCCATGCGGCAGGAGCTCGACCTGCTCCGGGCGGAGCGCCTCGAGGTCGCCGACACCTTCAAGGTCTTCGCCGAGCACGTCACCCGCCTGGCGACCCTCGCGCTGCATCGCCTGGGCAATCCCGGCCTGCTCGCGCCGGACGCGGCGTCCCCGCCCGAGGCGCCGCGCGCTCCGTAGGCCCGGCCGCGCCTCAGTCGATCAGAGGCTCCGCGCTCGCGCCCTCGCTGCCCGCGCCGAACCGCACCGTGGTGTAGCCGAGCGCATAGGAGATGCCCCGCGGCTGCCGGCGCTCCACCTGCCGACGGTCGTCGGGCCCGCGGCCCTGCGATCGCCGGCGCTCGCGCTCGCGCCGGTCCATGATCACCTTCACCCCGCGCACCCCCAGGAACGCCCGCTCGAGGTAGTCGTGCAGCGCGTGCTCGCCGGGCCGCACCACCACCAGGTACGTGACGTCGGGGAAGGAGTACGAGGGCAGCGCGGCCAGGATCTCCTGGAGGTGGCGCCGGCAGACCCCGTGAGTCTCGCTGTCGTCCTCGAACGGCTCTCGGTCGCCGAGGAAGGACGGCCCGCCGTCTCGCTGGCACCAAGCGCAGAAGGCTCTCAAGGTCGGGGGATGATACCACGACCCCCGTCGGCCGGTTGCGTTGCGTCCCGCCGGAGGGCGGGTGTAGAGTCGAATCACGCGCTTTCTGCCGCTCATGTGCGCGCTCGGAGGTGACGATGACTCGTATCGGAAAGCTCGCGGCCGCGATCGTGGCACTCCTCGCGTCGACCGCGTTCGCCCAGACGCCGGCCGCCGCGCCGGGCGCGGCCACCGTGCAGAACGGCTCCAACGTGAGCATCGAGTACACCCTCAAGGACGAGGGCGGCCAGGTGCTCGACAGCAACAAGGGCAAGGGACCGCTCAACTTCACCCAGGGCCAGCAGCAGATCATCCCCGGCCTCGAGCGGGAGCTGATGGGCATGCACGCCGGCGACGAGAAGAAGGTCGTGGTGAAGCCCGAGGACGCCTACGGCCCGGTCGTCCCGAACGCGCAGACCGAGGTGCCGAAGGACGCGGTGCCCAAGGAAGGGCTGAAGGTCGGCACCGCCCTGATGGCCCGCAGCGGCTCCGGCGAGACCCGACCGGTGGTGGTGAAGGAGATCAAGGAGAGCACCGTGGTGCTCGACCTGAACCACCCACTCGCGGGCAAGACCCTGTTCTTCGACGTCAAGGTCCTGGGCGTCCAGCCCCCCGCGCCGGCGCCCGCGCCCGCCCCCACCAAGTAGCAGCCCGCCCCGATGCCCGGCGGCCCGCGCCGCCGGCCATCGGGGGTCAGGTCTTACATTCCTACATTCCGAGCGTGGCCATGAAGTCGCGCGTGAGCGCGCCGGTGTAGACCTCCTCCACCGCGCCCTTGAGCCGGATCGACCAGTCGGGGCGCACGTCGATCGCCAGCTCGCCCCCCGGCATCCGCACCGTGACGAGCCCGTGATCGCAGAGCCCGTTACGGACCGCGGCGCACGCGACCGCGCTCGACGACGAGCCCGACGCGAGCGTCCACCCGGCCCCGCGCTCCCAGATCAGGATGTCCACCATGGAGCGCGAGGCCACCCGCGCCCACTGCACGTTGATGCGGTTGGGGAACGCGGGATGGTGCTCGACCTTGGGGCCGAGCCGGCGGACGAGGGCCTCGTCGAGCCGGTCGGTGAAGATCACGCAGTGCGGATTGCCCACCGACACCGCGGTGATCAGCAAGGTCTCGCCGTCCACCTGCAGCGGCACGCCCACCACCTCGCGCTCCGGCCCGTTCATGGGGATCTCGGGGGCCACGAAGGTGCAGCGGCCCATCTCCACCGTGACCACGTTCATGCGCCCGTCGACCACGTGGCACGTGCACTCGACGCGGCCTCCCTTGGTCGCGACCGTGAAGGTGGGCTTCTTCGCGTGCCCGTGGTCGTGCAGGTACTTGGCGAAGATCCGGAGCCCGTTGCCCGACTTCTCGGCCTCGCTCCCGTCCGGGTTGAGGATACGCAGCCCGAAGTCCGCCCCGCCCCACGGCGGCGTGAGCAGCAGGATGCCGTCCGAGCCCACCCCCCAGTTGCGGTCGCAGATGCGCGTCACCTGCGCCTCGGTGAGCGCGGCGGGCAGGTCGGCCGCGTCGATGACGATGTAGTCGTTGCCGAGCCCGTGGCCCTTCGCGAAGGGAATCATGCGCGCCATGATACCGCCCGCGCTCCCCGCAGCCAATCGCGCAGGCGCTCCGGCACGCCGCGGACGTCGCACGGCAGCCGGTGGTGCCACTTCCCGGCGAAGCGCGCGAGGGCGGCCCGGCGCTGGGCCAGGTCCTCGGGCGCGGCCACCGGCGCGCCCTCTCCGGTGCGCGTCCCCCCGCCGCGGTGGAGGAACGGCGCGTCCACGACCGCGCAGCGCCAGCCCGCCTCGCGCACCGCGAACGACAGGTCGCGGTCGTAGCCGTGGAAGAAGCCGTAGCCCTCGTCGAAGCCGCCCACCGCCTCGAGGATCGCGCGGGGGAGGAAGAGGCAGACCCCGTCGACGACCGCCACCTCGGTGACCGGCGCCGGCAGGGTGCCCTGCCCCTCGAGCGCGTGGACGATGGTCCGTCCCACGTAGCGTCCATCCCGGCGCAGCCGCCGGGCTCCGTAGAGGCCGGCCAGGCCGACGCGGCCGGGCCCCTCCACCGCCGCCTCCAGCCGCTCGAGCCAGCGTGGCTCGCGCATGACGGTATCGTTGTGGAGGAAGCAGAGGCGCTCGCCTCC
>DATFAJ010000169.1:0-4060 GCA_035254745.1 Candidatus Methylomirabilota bacterium
CTCCGCGAGGTCGCGTCGGCCTACTCCAATCTCGAGATAGACGTGTCCCGCAAGGAGCGCGGCTCGCGCTACGCGCACGTCGACGGCCTGCTCCGGCGCCTTTCCGGGGCGGAGGCGGCCCTCGTCGTCAACAACTGCGCCTCCGCGGTGCTCCTCGCGCTGGAGACCCTGGCCCGCGGCAAGGAAGTGATCGTCTCGCGCGGCGAGCTCATCGAGATCGGCGGCGAGCTCCGGATCCCCGACATCCTGCGGCGCAGTGGCGCGGCGCTGCGCGAGGTGGGCACCACCAACCGTACCCATCTCAAGGACTACGTCAACGCCATCGGCCCCGAGACCGGCCTGATCCTCAAGGTCCACACCTCGAACTACCGCGTGGTCGGCTTCACCGCCGCGGTCTCGTCGCGGGAGCTCGCCGAGCTCGGCCGGGCGCGCGGCGTCACGGTGATGGAGGACCTGGGCTCGGGCTGCCTCGTGGACCTCAGCCGCTACGGCTTCCCGTACGAGCCCACCGTGCCCGAGGTCGTCGCCTCCGGCGTGGACCTCGTGTCGTTCTCGGGCGACAAGCTCCTGGGGGGGCCGCAGGCGGGGATCGTGGTGGGGCGGGCCGAGCTGGTGGAGCGTCTCGCGCGCAACCCGCTGAACCGGGCCCTGCGCATCGACAAGTTCACGATCGCCGCGCTCGAGGCCACGCTCTACGCCTACGAGGCCGGGACCGCGCTCGAGACGATCCCGACCCTGCGCATGCTCACCGAGCCGCTCGCCTCGATTCGCCGCCGCGCCCGGCGGGTCCTCGCCCGCGTCGGCCCCGCGGCGACCCGCGCCCTCGGCGCGCGCGTCACCGAGTCGAGCTCCCAGGTAGGCGGCGGGGCTCTGCCCACCGTCGAGCTGCCCACCGCGGTCATCGCCCTCGGGACGACGGAGCGGCCGGCCGAGGAGCTCGACGCGGCGCTGCGGACCGGGCATCCGCCCGTCCTGGGCCGCCTGCTCGACGACCGGCTCCTGCTCGATTGCCGCACGGTCCTGGCCTCCGACGTTCCCGCGCTCGCCGCGCGTCTCGCCGCCCTCTAGGCCGGACCGCCGCATGCGACACGTCGTCGTCGGGACCGCCGGCCACATCGACCACGGCAAGACGTCGCTGGTGAAGGCGCTCACCGGTACCGACACCGACCGGCTGCCCGAGGAGAAGGCGCGCGGCATCACCATCGACCTCGGCTTCGCGTTCCTCGAGGAGGCCGGAGAGCTCGTCATCGAGATCGTCGACGTGCCGGGGCACGAGCGGTTCGTCCGCAACATGCTGGCCGGCGCCGGCGGCATCGACCTGGCCCTCCTGGTCGTCGCCGCCGACGAGGGGGTCATGCCGCAGACCCGCGAGCACCTCGCGATCTGCCAGATCCTGCGCATCAAGTCCGGGCTCGTGGTCCTGAGCAAGGCGGACCTGGCCGAGCCCGACTGGATCGAGCTCGTCCGCGACGACGTGCGCCGCGCGGTCGAGGACACCTTCCTGGCCGGCGCTCCGATCCTGCCGGTGTCGGTGAAGACGGGCGCGGGCCTCCCCGAGCTGCGGGCCGCGCTCGCCGAGCTGGCGCGGGCGGTGCCGCCCAAGGATCCGGATCGCACCGCGCGGCTGCCGATCGACCGGGTGTTCACCGTCAAGGGCTTCGGCACCGTGGTGACCGGCACCCTCGTGGCGGGTCGGCTCGCGATCGACGAGAAGGTCGAGGTGTACCCGCGAGGCGTGCAGTCGAAGGTGCGCGGCCTGCAGGTGCACGGCCACGCGGTGGAGCGGGCGACCGCCGGACAGCGCACCGCGGTGAACCTGCAGGGGGTGGAGCGTGCTGCGATCGAGCGCGGTGACGTGCTCGCGCCCGCCGGCACCCTGGTGCCCACGCTGCTGCTGGACGGCACGCTCGAGCTGCTCGAGGACGCGCCGCGCCCGATCAAGACGCGCGATCGTATCCGCTTCCACGCGGGCACCCAGGAAGTCATGGCGCGGGTCCTCCCGGTGGGTCGGGCCGAGCTCGAGCCAGGGCAGTCCTGCCCCGCGCGCTTCCGCCTCGAGGCCCCGCTGGTGGCGCTGCCCGGCGACCGGTTCGTGGTGCGCTCCTACTCGCCCATCGTCACCATCGGGGGCGGGACCATCCTCGACATCGCCCCGCCCCGCTTCAAGCGGAAGGGGCCGGCGCTCGCGGAGCACCTGGCGCTGCTGGCCACCGGCGAGCCCGCCCAGGTGCTGGAGGAGCACCTCCGGCAGGCGGGCGCCGCGGGGGTGCGGGCCGTCGACCTGCGGGCCCGGACGCCCTTCGGCCCCCAGCAGCTGCGTGAGCTCCTGGACGGGCTCCAGCAGGCGGGCCGCATCGTGGCGGTGGATCGCGAGTGGTACCTGCATCGGGACGCGAGCGACCGCCTGCGCTCCCAGACCCTGGCGCTGCTCGAGGCCTTTCACGGAGAGAACCCGCTCCGCGGCGGGATCTCCCGCGAGGAGCTGCGCAGCCGCGTGGGGCACGCCCAGGAGCGCGTCTTCGCCCAGCTCCTGGGCGCGCTCGAGGCCGAGGGGGTGGTCCGAAGCGAGCGGGACCAGGTCCGCCTGGCCTCGCACGCGATCCGCCTCTCCCCGGAGCAGGAGCGGGTGGTGAAGGGGCTCGAGGCCGACTTCCGGAGCGCGGGCGCGGCGCCCCCGAGCCCGGAGGAGGCGCTCGCCCGCCACGGGGTCAAGGGCAACGAGAAGCACGATCTCTTCCAGGTCCTGGTCGCGGACCGGACGCTGCTCCGCGTGAAGGAGTCGCTGTTCTTCCACGCCGAGGCCCTGCGCTCCGTCCAGGAGCAGCTCGTGGCCCTCCTGCGCCAGAAGAAGGAGATCGGCCCCGCCGACTTCAAAGACCTCTTCGGGGTCAGCCGCAAGTTCGCCATCCCCCTCATGGAGTACTTCGACGCCCAGCGCGTCACGGTCCGGGTCGGGGAGCGCCGGGTGCTGCGCGAGGGGTACGGGCGCGTTGACAACCCCGGGTCCGGCGCGTAGGGTAAGGGGGCGTCAGCAAAGGAAAGGAGTCCCGCCATGTTCGGTCTGGGATATCAAGAGCTCCTGTTGATCCTGGTGATCGTGCTGATCCTGTTCGGCGCGCAGCGCCTGCCGGATCTCGCCCGCTCGCTCGGCAGCAGCGTCAAGGAATTCAAGAAGGGTGTGAACGACCTGAAGGACGACGCGACCGCGGCCACGAAGAAGGACGACGACAAGAAGGCGTAGCCCCGTTTCCTTTCTCCCCCACACGCTGCACGGGTTGCCGATGCCTCTGGAACGTCCCGCTGTCGGCGTCGGCCCGGGCGGCCGCCCGCTCCCGATCGCCCGCGTCATCGTCGTCGCTCCGTGATCCGTCCCTCGCTCGTCCGGATGGCGGCGCGCGGCCGCCAGGCGGCCGGCCGCGCGGCTCGGCACGTCGACGTGATCTCGGCGCTCGGCCTCGCGGTGGTGACCCTGCTCTCGCGCTGGCCCTACCGCGCCCGCATGCTCTACAACTGGGACGCGGTCCAGTTCGCGCTGGCCCTCCACGAGTTCGACATCGCCAAGCACCAGCCGCACCCGCCGGGCTACCTCCTCTACGTGGCCCTCGGACGACTCCTGAACGCCTCGCTCGCCGACCCGACGCTCGCCTACGTGGCCCTCGCCATGCTCTTCAGCGCGGGCTCGACCTTCGTGCTCTACTGGCTCGCGCGTCGCATCTACGACCGGGCCACCGCGGTGATCGCCGCGTCGCTGCTCGCGGTGAGCCCGCTCTTCTGGTTCTACGGCTCGGTGGGGCTCACGTACGCGGGCGAGGCGTTCGCGGCGTCGCTGGTCGCGTGGTTCGCCTACCGCGCCCTCAGCGGCCACGTGCCGTCGCTCTACTGGGGCGCGCTCGCTCTCGGCCTGACCGGCGGGATGCGACAGTCGGTGCTCGTCCTGCTCCTGCCCCTCTGGCTCGGCTCGGCCCTGATCGGCATCCCGTCGCGCCGGCGACAGCTCATCGCGGGCGGGATCCTGCTCGCGTCCGTGCTCGCCTGGCTGCTGCCGATGCTGTGGCTGACC
>DATFAJ010000170.1:0-3245 GCA_035254745.1 Candidatus Methylomirabilota bacterium
CGCTTCCACCACGTGGACGCCCACCTGGTGGTGCCCGAGTTCTGGTCGGTGGAGCGCTCCCACGAGCTCGCCGAGGAGCTGGCCGAGCAGGTCATCAAGGAGGTGGGCGTGGAGGGCGAGATGACGCTCCACACCGACCCCTGCCACCGCGTCTACTGCGCGATGTGCGACCTCGAGGCGTGCCCGATCCGGCGCGCCCCGTTCGGCGGCCGGCCCGCCCTCACGCTGGAAGAGGCGGTGCAGCCGGACATGCCGCACCGGGCTCCCGCCGCGTGAGCGAGGACGAGCTGCTGGAGCGCGTCCGCGCCCGCGCGCGGGAGAACGCGTTCTGGCGCTACCTCGGCGTGGAGGTGGAGGGTGCCCGCGAGGGCTGGGTGCGCCTGCGGGTGCCGGTGCGCGACGAGCTGCGCAACGCGCCCGGCGCGCCGATGCACGGCGGGGTCTACTCGGCGCTGGTGGACATGGCGGTGGGCGGTGCGCTCTCCACCATGCACGAGGCCTCGGCCGGCGGGGTGGGGCAGACCACGCTCGACCTCAACGTGAGCTTCATCGGCGCGGCCGGTGGCGACGTTCACGCGGAGGGGCGCATCCTGCGGCGCGGGCGGACCATCGCGTTCGGCGAGGCGTCGATCACCGACGGCGAGGGCAAGCTGCTCGCGGTGGGGCGGGCGACGTACATGATCCTGCCCGCGAAGTAACCTCGAGCCCCTCACCCTGGGCCCCTCACCCTGCCCCTCTCCCCAGAGGGGAGAGGGATTAGGTCAGGAGGCGGGCCATCACCGCGTCGAGCTGGGCGCGCCGCCAGCCGTAGGCGGTGACCGCGGCCACGCCCGGGGCCAGGAACTCCGCGTCCCACGGGTCGCGCATGAGCACCACCGCGAGCCGCTTCGCTCCCGCCTGGCAGGCCTCGAGCAGCGCCTTGTTCGACGGGTAGAGGTGCGCGTCGTAGAGGAAGAGCACGGTGGCGTCGGCGGCGGCCGCGGCCTCGCGCGCCCGATCGATCTCCTCCGCGGTCGGCTCGACCCCCACCACCGCCACCTCCGGCTGCACCCCGTGGGGCGCCATGGCCTCCCGCAGGTAGCGCGGCTCGTCCTGCATCGCGGGCTCGATCGTGATCCGGGCGGCCAGGGACGACAGGCGCGGGAAGATCGCGAGCACGCGGCGGTTCAGCGCGGGCTTCCACGTCGCGTCCGGCGCCGCCACCACCGTGACCGCGCGGGCCGCCATCGCCCGGGCCAGCGGCTCGCCCTCCCGCTCGGCGTGCGGGTCGCCGCCGGTGAAGCGCTCGCTCCGCTTGGCGTCGAGCGCGTCGAGCCGCGCCATGCTCCGCTCGAGCGCGCGCATCGGCAGGGTCTTGTCGCGGTAGGCCGCGACCACCGCCTCGTAGGCCGCGCGCTGGGCCGGCGCGGTGTGGCAGACCAGCAGCAGGTCGTGGCCCGCCGCCGCGGTCCGCACCGCGGCCTCGCCCATCGGGCAGAGCGCGGTGATCGCGCCCATCTCCAGGTCGTCCGAGACGATGGCGCCGCGGTAGCCCACCTGGCCGCGCAGGTAGTCCTCGACGATCAGCTTCGAGAAGGTGGCGGGCATGCGCTCGGCCGGGTCGAGGTTCGGGTAGAGCGGGTGCGAGGTCATGATGCAGTCCACCTCCGCCTCCATCGCGGCCATGAACGGCACGAGATGGACCGCGTGCATGTCGCCCCAGTCGGAGTCGATCACGGGCAGGCCTAGGTGCGCGTCCACCGGGGCGTGCCCCTTGCCGGGGAAGTGCTTGGCGCAGGCCGAGAGCCCGGCGGCCTGCATGCCCCGGATGCGCGCGGCCCCGAGGCGGCCGACCCGCTCGGGGTCCTTGCCGTAGGAGCGGATGCCGATGTTCGGGCTGTAGCGCTCGGTGAGCACGTCGAGGCAGGGCCCGAAGCTGACGTCGACCCCGAGCCGGCGCAGCTCGCGCCCCTCGATCTGGCCCTGGCGGGCGACCATCGCCTCGTCCCCCCCGGTCCCCGCGGTGAGGTTGTCGGGGAAGATCGTGACGCCCTGGTGCAGCATGACGATGCGGCCGCCCTCGTGATCGGTGGTGATCAGCAGCCGTCGCCCGAGGCCCTCCTCGAGCCGGCGGATGAAGCGCACGAAGCGATCCGGGGTCTCGAAGTTGCGCCGGTAGAGCATGAGCCCGCCCGCGTGGATGTCGCGGAGCAGGCGCAGGTCGTCGTCGGTGGCGTCGGGGCCGGGCAGCCCGACGATGAGCTGCCGTCCCACCATCGCTTCGAGGCTCATGCGGTCCTCCTGCGCCGGATGCGCGCGGTCACGATGCCCACGCCGGTGAGGCCCAGCCCGCACCCGGCGAGCATCAGTTGCTCGCCGCCCGCGTCCACGAGCGCGCCCATCGCGGCGGTGCCGAGGGCCACGCCGGAGAACAGGCTCGCCGGGAACAGCGAGAAGGCCTTGCCCCGCGCGGCCCGGCTGATCTCGGTGCCGCGCACCTGGAGCGTGGTGTGCAGGCCCACGAATCCGAGCCCGAGCAGCAACATGGCCGCGGCGAAGACGATCCACGAGTCGAGCAGCCGGCCCCGGGGCGCGAGCATCAGGAAGGCCAGGCCCATGACGAGCCCGCCGCTCCCCGCCAGCCTGGCCTCGGACCACCGCCGGCGCAGGGAGCCCATGAGCGCGCCGCCCACCATGGTGCCGACCCCGAAGAGCGCGATGAGCAGGCCGACCATCAACTGGCTGATCCGGTAGCGGGCGGTGGCGTAGGCGCCGAGGTAGGTCACCGTGCCCCAGAGCAGGAAGCCCTCGGCGAAGATCGCCAGGTACACGGTGCGCGCGAACGGGTCGTGCAGGAAATCGACGAAGCGGGCCACCGGCTCGATGTCGGCCGGGTCGCGGATCGGCCGGTCGGGCGGCAGCCGCCAGAGGAGCGCCGACGGCAGGAGCCCCACCACCGCGTAGGCGAACAGCATCGCGCGCCAGGAGACGAGGTAGGCCACCAGGCCGCCGATGGCCGCCGAGAAGGCCAGTCCCGCCGAGGTGACGATCGAGAACCGTCCCATCACCTCCTGGCGCCGCGCGTACTCCACCGTGTCGCCGATGTAGACCAGAGTGAGGGGAATCACCGCGCCGGCGAACGCGCCTGCCAGGAGGCGGGCGGCGATGAACTGCCAGGTCGTTGTCGCCAGGGCGGAGAGCACGCAGCAGGCGCTGAAGGCCAAACCCGCGGCCCTGACCACCGCGATGCGGCCGCGACGGTCCGA
>DATFAJ010000171.1:0-5587 GCA_035254745.1 Candidatus Methylomirabilota bacterium
GTACCCCGAGGTGCCGACCTTCAAGTCGCAGGGCTACGACGTGGAGTACACCGCGTGGGCCGGCCTGATCGCGCCCCGGGCGACCCCGCCGCACATCGTCAAGATCCTGCGCGACGCCACGCGGCAGGCGGTGCAGTCGCCGGAGGTGATCACCTCGCACGCCAAGCTCGAGACCCCCATCGCCTACATGGACGCCGACGAGTTCAACGCGTGGTGGGCGAAGGACGCGGAGCGGCTGGCCGAGGTCGTGAAGCAGATCGGCCGGGTCGAGTGACCCGGCCCGCGCCATGACCGTCGACCGTGTCGCCGGCGTGGCGCTCGTCCTCATCGGGCTCGTCACCCTGTGGGAGAGCCGGGCCTTCCCGCTCGGATCGCTCCACCATCCCGGGCCCGCCTACATGCCGGTGCTGCTGGCCGCGCTCCTGATCGTCTTCGGCGCGGCGGTCTTCGCGATGGGCGGGGGCGCCCCCGCGCTCCGCGACGTCGGCTGGCCGGAGTGGCGCCACGCGGTGGCCATCTTCGCGGCCTGCGCCTTCGCCGCGTGGGGGCTCGAGCGCCTGGGCTACCGGATCACCATGGCGGTGGTGGTGGGCTTCCTGCTCCTGGTCCTCGAGCGCAAGGGCTGGGTCCTCGGGCTCGCCCTCACGATCGTGATGGCGTGGGGCTCGTTCTACGTGTTCGACACGCTCCTGCGGGTGCCGCTGCCCCGCGGGTTCTTCTGATGCTCGAGACGCTCCAGAACCTGGGCCTGGGCTTCCAGGTGGCGCTCGCGCCCGCCGTCCTCTGGTACGGCTTCGTCGGCTGCCTGGTCGGCACCCTCGTGGGGGTGCTGCCGGGCGTGGGCCCGCTCGCCGGCATCAGCCTGCTGCTGCCCGTCACGTACGGCCTCGACGCCACCAGCGCGCTGGTGATGCTGGCCGGTATCTACTACGGGGCCATGTACGGCGGCTCTACCACGTCGATCCTGATGCGCATCCCGGGCGAGGCCGCCTCGGTGATGACGTGCATTGACGGCTACGCAATGGCGCGCAAGGGGCGCGCGGGGCCGGCGCTCGCGATCGCGGCGGTGGGCTCCTACGTGGCGGGCACGGTGAGCGTGATCGCGCTCATGTTCCTGGCCCCGCCGCTCGCCGCCTTCGCGCTGCGCTTCGGCCCGCCCGAGTACTTCTCGCTCCTGCTCCTGGGCCTGCTGGTGCTCGCCTACATGAACTCGGGCTCGATGCTGAAGGGCCTGGCCATGGCCGCGCTCGGCCTGCTGCTCGGCATGATCGGCATCGACCAGATGAGCGGCTACTTCCGCTTCGCCTACGGGGTCGCCGAGCTGGGCGACGGCATCGGGGTGGTGCCGGTGGCGGTGGGGCTCTTCGGCCTGGCGGAGATTCTCTTGACCGCCGGGCAGCCCAACCCGCCGGAGGTCATCCGCCCGCGTCTGCGCGATCTGCTGCCCTCGCGGCAGGAGTGGCGCGAGGCCAACATGCCGATCTGGCGCGGGACCGCGATCGGCTTCCTGATCGGGATCATCCCGGGCTCCGCGCACGTCATCTCGACCTTCGTGTCCTACGCGGTCGAGCGCAAGGTCTCGAGGCACCCGGAGGAGTTCGGGCGCGGTGCGGTGGCGGGCGTGGCCGGGCCCGAGTCGGCCAACAACGCGGCGACGTCGGGAGCCTTCGTGCCGATGCTGGCGCTCGGCGTGCCCGGGGTGCCGGTGGCCGCGCTGCTGCTGGCCGCCATGATGGTGCACGGGGTGACGCCGGGGCCGCTGCTGATCCAGCAGGACCCGCGGCTCTTCTGGGGCTTCATCGCCTCGATGTACGTGGGCAACGTCATTCTGCTGATCCTCAACCTGCCGCTGGTCGGGCTCTTCGTGAACCTGCTGCGGGTGCCGTACCCGGTGATGTACCCGATCATCCTCGTGTGCTCGATCCTGGGCGTCTACGCGGTCAACAGCAGCGTGGTCGACGTGTGGATCATGCTCGGCACCGGTGTGCTCGGCTACCTGCTGCGCAAGCTCGACTTCGAGACCGCGCCCATCGTGCTGGGCCTGGTCCTGGCCCCGATGATGGAGCTGTCGCTTCGCCAGTCCCTCGCCATGTCGGCGGGCCACTACGCGATCTTCGTCACCCGCCCGATCTCCGTCGCGCTGCTCTCGGTCGGCGTGATCCTGGTGGCCCTCGCCCTCCGCCCTCTCGTCTCCCGCACCCTCGACTGGCGCTCCCGCCTCCCCGCGGAGACCTAGATTGGGGTCAGGTCTTACATTCCGACATTTTCTCGCGCGCCGGCCAGTCGAGACGGCCTGGAAATGTCGGAATGTAAGACCTGACCCCGGACGAAGCGATGGCTGAGCATGCGGGGGTGGTGCGGCGGAGGGAGGACCCGCGGCTGATCACCGGAGCTGGGGCGTTCGTTGACGATCTGCCCGTGCCGGGGTGCCTGCACGCCGCGATGCTGCGCACGCCCCACGCGCACGCGCGCATCCGATCGATCGACGTGGCGGCCGCGCGGCGCGCGCCCGGCGTGGCGGGCGTCTTCGTGGCGGCCGACCTCGGAGCGGTCGGCGAGCCGATGCCGATCTACGCCCCCCATCCCGCGCTGCCGGTGCCCTGCAAGATCCGGCCGCTCGCGGCCGGCCGCGTGCGCTTCGTGGGCGAGCCGGTGGCGGTGGTGATCGCCGACGACGTCTACCGCGCCCACGACGCGCTCGACCTGATCCGCGTCGAGTACGAGCCGCTGCCCGCGGTGGTGGACGTCGAGGCCGCGCTGGCCCCCGGCGCCCCCATCCTCCACGAGGAGATCGGCAGCAACGTGGTCGCGGAGTGGCGCCAGCGCGTGGGGGACGTGGAGGCGGCGCTCCGCACCGCGCCGGTGGTGGTGCGCACGCGCATCCGCCTGGCGCGCGGGGGCGCGCATCCCCTCGAGCCGCGCGCGCTCGTCGCGGAGTGGCGCGACGAGACGCTGACGATCCGCGGGGCGGTGCAGATGGTCCACCGGCATCGAGGGGTGATCGCCGGGCAGCTCGGGCTGCCCGAGGATCGGGTGCGGGTGATCGCCCCGCCGGACGTGGGCGGCGGCTTCGGCACCAAGGGCATGTACTACCCCGAGTACATCGTGGTGGCCGAGCTGGCCCGTCGGCTCGCCCGGCCGATCAAGTGGGTCGAGACGCGACGCGAGCACACCCTGGTGGCCTGCGTGGAGCGCGACCAGGTGCACGACGTGACGATCGCGGCCACCCGCGAAGGCGCGCTGCTCGCGCTCCGGGACGATTTCCTCCACGAGATGGGCGCCTACACGATCTCCGGTCTCAACCTGCCGCAGAACGCGATGATCCACTCGGTGGGCTCCTACGTCATCCCGAGCCTCGACCTGCGCTTCCGCGGCGTGGTGACCACCACCACGCCGGTGGGCGCCTACCGCGGCGCGGGCCGCCCGTACGGCACCGGGGTGATCGAGCGGGCGATGGACGCGCTCGCGCGCGAGCTCCGGATGGACCCGGTCGAGCTGCGCCGCCGCAACCTGGTGCCGGCCGACCGGCATCCGTACGCCACCGGGCTCACCACCGCGGGGCGCGGGCCGGTCGACTACGACAGCGGCGACTACCCGCGCTGCATGGCGCTGGCCCTGGAGGCGCTCGACCTGCCCGCGGCCCGACAGGAGCAGGCGCGCCTCCGCGCCGCCGGCCGCTACCTCGGCATCGGCCTCGTCAACTACGTGGAGGCCACCGCCACCGTGCCGAACGAGAGCGCGGTGGTGCGCGTGCAGCCCGACGGGCGGGTCACGGTGGTGAGCGGGGCCGCTCCCCAGGGCCAGGGGCACGTGACGATGTTCTCGCGCCTGGTCGGGCGGCAGCTCGGCGTGGACCCCGACGCGATCGAGGTGCTGACCGGCGACACCGCGCTGGTCGGCACCGGCGGCGGAACCTACGGCAGCCGCACCGCGGCCATCGGCGGCAGCGCGGCGCTGCTGGCCTCGCGCGCGGTGCTCGACAAGGCCCGGCGGGTCGCCGCGCACCTGCTCGAGGCCGCGCCGGCCGACGTGGTGGTCGAGGCCGGGCGCTTCTCGGTGCGCGGGCTGCCGAGCCGCGCGGTCGGCTGGCCCGAGGTCGCGGCGGCCGCCCACGGCGGGCGGGTGCCCGGCGAGGCGGCCGGGCTCGAGGACACCCAGGTCTTCACGGTCTCGCAGTCGAGCTTCGCCAACGGCACCCACGCGGTGGTGCTCGAGGTGGACCCGGAGACCGGCGCGGTGACCGTGCGGCGCTGGATCGTGGCCCACGACTGCGGCCACGTGCTCGAGCCCGGCATCGTGGACGGCCAGATCCACGGCGCGGTGGTGCAGGGGCTGCCCGACGCGCTCAACGTGCAGCTCGCCTACGACGAGGGCGGCCAGCGCCTCACCGCGACCCTGATGGACTACGTGCTGGCCACCGCGGCCGACGCCCCCGCCACGTTCGAGCTGCGCCACCTCGAGTCGCCCACGCCGCTGAACCCGCTCGGGGCCAAGGGGGCCGGCGAGGGTGGGATCATGCCGGTGCACCCGCTGATCGCGCAGGCCATCGAGGACGCGCTGGCCCCGTTCGGCTGCGCCCCGATCGCGCGCGTGCCGGTGACGCGGGCGGACATCCACTCAATGGTGATTACCGCTACGGGATCGAGACGCGTCCTGAGGTAGAGACCGAGTCACGGTCGAACCGGTGGTGGAGTTCGTGGTCGTGAACGTGGCCGCCGGGAGCGCCCGCCCCAGGTAGTCGAATACCGGGTTCGCGGTGACGCTCAGGGTGAAGCCGGGCTGCAGATTCACGTTTCCGGCCGAGTCCGTGTTCGGACCGGTCCAGGGCGTGCCGCTGCAGGTGGGATTGAGATAGAAGGACACCTGCGTCGGACTCGGCACCTGGACGCAGACGAAGTCCTTCTGATCGATGGCGAGCTGGCGGGCCTGGTTGAGGAGGGTCCGAACGTCAGGAAAAGGGGGATGCTCACGCCGATGAGGATTCCACAAGCGGCGATGACCATCAGGAGCTCGACGAGGCTGAATCCGCTCGGTTGTCCGCCCGTCACCGGGCGGTCGGACGCAATGGTCGACGAGGGCTGGGGCCCGAATCTCCCGAGAGTGTACTACTTCGCTTGAACCTGCGGCTCTGGGAAGTCGTCCAGTGCGGCGACGCTGTTCTCCGGCGTGAGCTCGAGCACCTTTACTTCGCTGGCCTTGAGCTCAACCCGCATGCGCCAGGTGGGCTGACCGGCCACCCGGTTGGTGAGCTTGTAGGGCCCAGGGACGACATCCGGGAACTTGAAGTTGCCGTGCTCGTCGGTCCGCAGGTTGTAGCGCTCAAGCTGGGTCGGGCTGTTCGGCTGCCCCACCAGGAAGAGCTGCAGCCGCTCCATGGGCTTTGGCGATTGCCCGCCCTCGGCGAACACCGCGCGCCCCTCGAGGCTCGCGTTGCCGGCCGTGCGCTCCTTCTCCGGACCCGTCGGCTTCGCGGCGGCGTAGGCCGTGGGCGGAAGGACTCCTGCCCGGATGAGCCATTGCCGGGACGCGTCGACCTCCGCGGCATTCGGGGGGCCGTACTGCAGGACCCATCTGAACTCGCGGATCG
>DATFAJ010000172.1:0-3820 GCA_035254745.1 Candidatus Methylomirabilota bacterium
GACCTCGACCACGCACGCCGAGTAGGAGTAGCAGGGCGAGGGCCCGACGCCGCCGCCCTTGTACTTGCCGGCGCGCTTCGGGGGGGCGTAGGAGCCCGGGAAGGCCAGCACCCCGAACATGCTCTCCGCCAGCACCACCGCCTGGGCGAAGTCGACCCCGCGGTCCGGATCGCCGTCCACGAAGACGCGCCGGTCGGACGCCACCAGCCGGTCGGGCGTGGTCTCGAGCTTGCGCGCCACCGCGTCGAAGATCTTGCCCCGCAGCCGCTCCGCGGCCTGGATCGCCGCGTTGCCCGCCATCAGGGTCACGCGCGAGGAGTAGGAGCCCAGGTCCACCGGGGTCAGATCGGTGTCGGCCGGGTGCACGCGGATGTCCTTGGGCTCGATGCCGAGCACCTCCGCGACCAGGTAGGCCAGGATCGAGTCCGACCCCTGCCCGATGTCGGTGGCCCCGCAGAGCACCGCCACGAGGCCGCTGCGATCGGCGCGCACCACCACGCCCGAGTGCGGCATGTCGTTCCAGTAGATCGCGGTCCCCGCGCCGGTGAGATACGAGGAGCACGCGATGCCGATGCCCTTGCCGGGCGGCAGGGCCCCCCGCTTCTGCCGCCAGCCCGAGGCCTCGACCACGCGATCGATGCACTCGCCGAGCCCGATGGTGGTCACGGTCAGGTGGTTCGCGGTCTTCACGAACGGCTCGGCCAGGTTCCGCCGCCGCATGTCGGCCGGGTCGAGCCCGAGCTGCTCGGCCGCCTTGTCGATCTGGCACTCCATCGCGAAGCGCGGCTGGGGCGTCCCGTGCCCGCGCTTGGGCCCGCACGGCGGCTTGTTGGTGAACACGCGGGCGCCCTCGAACTTGTAGACCGGGATCTGGTAGGTCACGGTCTGCAGCGCCCCGGTATAGAAGGTGGAGGCCACCCCGTAGGAGCCGTAGGCCCCGCCGTCGAGCCAGGAGCGGAAGTGCATCCCGGTGATCGCGCCGTCCTTCCGGAAGCCGGTCTTGATCCACATCAGCACCGGGTGGCGGCCGCGGTGGACGTAGAAGACCTCCTCGCGGGTCAGCGTGATCTTCACCGGCCGGCCGCTGAGCTGCGAGAGCTTGCACGCCGCGATCTCGTGCGCGAAGGGGTCGAGCTTGCCGCCGAAGCCGCCCCCCACCGGCGCGGCCACCACCCGGATGTGGGCCTGTGGCACGTCGAGGATCTTGGCGAGCAGCCGGTGCACGTAGTGCGGCGTCTGCGTCGACGACCAGAGCGTCAGCTTGCCGTCGGCGCCCCACTGGGCCACCGCGGAATGCTGCTCCATCGGCAGGTGGGTGTTGCCCTCGAAGAAGAACACGTCCTCGCGGACCAGGTCGGCCGAGGCGAAGGCCGCCTCCACGTCGCCGAACTGGAGCGCCACCGCCTTGTGCACGTTCGGCCGGTCGCCGTACTCGTGGATCCGCACCTCCGGATGCGCCAGCGAGTCCTCGATGGACATGAGCGGCCGCAGCGGCTCGTACTCGACCTCGATCAGCAGGGTGGCCCGCTCGGCCGTCTCCTCGTCCACCGCGGCCACCGCGGCCACCGCGTCGCCGACCATGCGGACCTTCTCCACGCAGAGGGCTTCCTCGTCCTGGGAGACCGGCAGGATGCCGAACTTCACCCGCGGCAGGTCCTGG
Organism: Candidatus Methylomirabilota bacterium; assembly: GCA_035254745.1. Classification (GTDB taxonomy): domain Bacteria; phylum Methylomirabilota; class Methylomirabilia; order Rokubacteriales; family CSP1-6; genus CAMLFJ01. The sequence goes on from DATFAJ010000172.1 coordinate 1,661, forward strand.
CCGGTGATGACCGCGTAGACGCCGGGGAGGGCCCGGGCCCGCGTGGTGTCGATGCGCTTGATCAGAGCGTGCGGGTGCGGGCTGCGCAGCAGCTTGCCGTGGGCCATGCGCGACATCAGGAGGTCGTCCGCGAACTTGGTCTCGCCGACCACCTTGGCCCACGCGTCGATCTTGGGCAGCGACTGGCCGATGACCGAGAAGCGATCCTTTTTCATGTCCGGGCCCCCTTGATGCGCAGGGCGGCGAGCTCGACGGCGTCGAGGATCTTGGTGTATCCGGTACAGCGGCAGAGGTTGCCGGCCAGAGCCTGCTTGATCTCGTCCCGGGTCGGGGTGGGAACTTCCTCCAGCAAGGCCTCCGCGGTGAGAAGAATGCCCGGGGTGCAGTAGCCGCACTGGGCCGCGCCGAGCTCGGCGAACGCCTGCTGCAGGGGGTGGAGCTCGCCCCCCTGCGCCATGCCCTCCACCGTCCGGATCTCGCGCCCCTGGCACTCGATGGGCAGGGCCAGGCAGGAGAGGACGGGAAGCCCGTCGACCAGCACGGTGCACGTGCCGCACTCGCCCAGCTCGCAGCCGTGCTTGGTGCCGGTGAGGTTCAGGTCCTCGCGCAGGACCTCGAGCAGGGTCTTGTGCGGCGCCGCGAGCACGTCGCGGTCCTCACCGTTGATCCTGAGGGCCAGGAGCGTCTTCATGGTGATTACGTGAGGATGAAACTGGACTTAAGTAATACTAAATCGAGGCCGCCACTGTCAAGCGGGGTCTGTTGCGTCGCCCAGCGCCCCGGAGGATACTGCCCGAGGTTGTCGGGACACGCTTGGTTCCTCCTCACCTTGTGACCAGGAGAATCGCGATGAAAACGAGACGGGCATTCTTACTCGGCGCGGGCGCTACGATCGCGGGAACGGCCGTTGGTATCGCCAGGCGTGCGCCCGCGCAAGCCGCCCGCGGCGCTTCGAAGACCCGCCTGATCCTGCTCGGCACCGGCGGCGGGCCGCGCCCCCGCCCAGGCAGCATGTCGACCGCCCAGGTCATCATTGCCAACGATGTGCCCTACGTCGTCGACTGCGCCAACGGCGTGCCGCGCCAGCTCGTGCTGGCCGGCGTAGCGTTGGCCAAGGTGCGGCACGTCTTCGTCACCCACCACCACTCCGACCACAATGCGGACTATGGCAACCTGCTGCTCCTCGCGTGGGCCAGCGGGCTCCGTACGCGGGTCGACACCTGGGGCCCGCCACCTCTCGAGAAGATCACGAGGCTCTTCTTCGAGATGAGTGCCCCCGACATCGACGTGCGCATCGCGGACGAGGGGCGCGTGCCCCTCGTGCCGCTGATTCATCCCCACGAGATCACGCAGGACGGACCGGTCATGCAGGACGAGAACGTGAAGGTGACCGCCGCCCGCGTCGAGCATCCCCTCGTCCCCGATGCGTTCGCCTACCGATTCGACGCGCCCGACCGGTCGATCGTCATCTCGGGCGATACGCACCGCTCGGACAACCTCGTCAGGCTCGCGCGCGGCGCCGACGTCCTGGTACACGAAGCGATGTGGGTGCCCGGCGTCGATCGGCTCGTGGCCTTCAGCCCCAACGCCACGACCCTGAAGAAGCACATCATCGACAGTCACACGCCGGTCGAGGAGGTCGGCCAGGTGGCGGCGGCCGCCGGCGTGAAGACCCTCGTGCTGTCGCATCTCGTGCCGGCCCAGGACGACCGGCTCACGGATCAGATGTGGATCGACCTGGCCCGCGCGCACTTCCAGGGCCAGATCATCGTGGCCAAGGACCTGATGGAGATCTGACCCGCGGTCAGGAGCTCTCGGGTGTGGGCCCGCCCTTCACCTGCGTCCTGGCCCAGCCCTCGAACACCTTGACGATCGCGGCGAAGTCGTTCGGTCCGTCCCCGAGGGCGCTGCTCGCATTGTAGAGCTGGTGAATCAAGCCCAGCGCCGGGACCGGCACGTCGTGCGTCCTGGCCATGTCGACCGCCAGCCCGAGGTCCTTTCGAGCCAGGTCCACCGTGAACCCCGGCGCGAAGTTCCTCGCGAGGATGTTGGGAAATCGCCTCTCGAAATGGTAGGAGCGGCCCGCGCTGCCGCGGATGATGTCGAACAGCGTCTGGCCGTCCATCCCGGCCTTCACGCCGAGGACGAAGGCTTCCGCGG
>DATFAJ010000173.1:0-2143 GCA_035254745.1 Candidatus Methylomirabilota bacterium
AGGCGGGCCGCCTGACGATCTCCGGTCCCGCCGCCGCGCTCCTGAGCGACGAGCGAGTGCAGCGCGCGTATCTCGGGTAGTTCGTCGCCGGGCTCGACCGGCCACGGGAGGTCGACATGGATGCTCCGGTCAGGTACGCGAGGAGCGGCGACGTCCACATCGCCTATCGCGTGTTCGGCGACGGGCCGCGCGACATCGTGCTGATCCCCGGCACCCTCTCGCACGTCGAGCTCCTGTGGGAGGTGCCGGGCAACGAGCATCTGCTCAAGCGGCTCACCGCCTTCGCGCGGGTGATCGTGTTCGACAAGCGCGGGCAGGGACTCTCCGACCGGGTCGCGGAGCAGACGCTCGAGGAGCGGACCGGCGACGTGCGCGCGGTGATGGACGCGGCGGGCTCGGAGCGCGCGACCATCTACGGCTGGTCGGAGGGCGGTCCGATGTGCCTGATGTTCGCCGCCACCTATCCGGAGCGAACGTCGGCCCTCGTGCTGTACGGCACCTTCGCCTCGATGCGGAACGAGCCGTGGGGCGTGACCCGCGAGCAACTCGATCAATTCCTCGGCCAGCTGGACCTCCGCTGGGGCGAAGGCGCCCTGCTCCTGCTCAACGCGCCCAGTCGGCGCAATGACCAGGCCTTCCTTCAACGATTCGCCCGGATCGAGCGGGCCGCCGCGAGCCCCGGGGCCGTCCTCACGCTGATGCGCGCGAACTACGAGATCGACGTGAGGCATCTCTTGCCCGCCATCCGCGTGCCGACGCTGATCCTTCATCGCGCCGGCGACGAGCTCGTCCCGGTCAGGAGCGGACGCTACCTGGCCGAGCACATAGCCGGAGCCAAGTACGTGGAGATTCCCGGCACCGACCACATGGTGGTCGACCAGGAGACGCAGGACATCATCGCGGACCAGATCCAGGAATTCATGACCGGCGAGCGACGCCGGCTGGAGCCGGATCGCGTGGTGGCCACCGTGATGTTCACCGACATCGTGGGATCCACCCAGCGGGCCGCCGAGGTGGGCGACGGGCGGTGGCGCGAGCTGCGCGGCAACTGGCACGCCGCGATGCGCAAGGAGCTGGCCGCGTTCCGGGGGCGCGAGGTGGACACCGCGGGTGACGGGCTGCTCGCCACGTTCGACGGCCCGGCCCGGGCGATCCGGTGCGCGTGCTCGGTGCGCGAGCGGGTGCGCGCGCTGGGGCTCCAGGTTCGCACCGGGCTTCACACCGGCGAGTGCGAGCTGGCGGGTGACGGCGTGGTCGGCATCGCGGTGCACATCGGCGCCCGCGTCGCGGCGCTGGCCGGCCCGGACGAGGTCCTCGTGTCCAGCACGGTGAGAGACCTGGTCGCGGGCTCCGGCCTGCAGTTCGTCGATCGCGGCCCGCACCGCCTCAAGGGCGTCCCCGACGAGTGGCGCCTGTTCCTCGTCCAGTAACGGGAGAGCGGCGTCCGTTCAGGCGCGCGGGGCGATCACGGGCGGCAGCGCGACCTCGACGGCGCGGGCCATCACCGCCAGGTCCATGCTCGGCTCCTCGAGGCCGTGCGCGGCCACCATCGAGGGCAGGAAGGGCAGGTGGACGAAGCCGGCCGGGATGGTCAGGCCTCGCCGGGTGAGCGCGTGCAGCGTGGTGTAGGAGATGTCGTTGCAGAGATAGGTGCCGGCGGTGTTCGAGATCGCGGCGGGGATTCCCTCCGCGCTCAGCGCGGCCAGCATCTCCCGCAGCGGCAGCGTGCTGAAGTAGGCGGCGGGTCCGTCCGGCACGCACGGCACGTCGCGCAGCACCTGCCCGTGCGCGTCCGGCCGCGAGTAGTCCATCACGTTCACCGCCGCGCGCTCGAGGGAGACCCGCGCGCGCCCTCCGGCCAGGCCGAGGTGCACCACCGCGACCAGCCCCGGGGCCGCGAGCAGCGGGGCGACGACCGCGCGCGCGGCCTCGTGCTGCACGGGCAGGATCACGCTCCGCACCGCGCACTCGCCGACCGCCCGACCGTCGAGCTGCTTGGCCACCTCGCCCGACGGGTTCACCGCGTCGCCGTCGAAGGGCTCGAAGCCGGTGAGCAGGATGTGGCGGGCCGGGCCGGGGGTCACGCGGGCTGCACTCCCTTGCGGTGGCGCTGGGCCAGGGCCTGGTAGCCGGCCGGGTTCAT
>DATFAJ010000174.1:0-4087 GCA_035254745.1 Candidatus Methylomirabilota bacterium
ATGAAGATCGACGTGCTCCTGATTCCCGTCGGCGCGCGCTACCCCGAGATGCGCGCCGCCGCGGTGGCCGCCGAGGAGGCGGGCTTCGACGGCGTCTGGACCTGGGACCACCTGCGCGACCCGGACGAGTCGGCCGAGGCCGGCGTGCCCGAGGCGTGGACCGTGCTGACCGCGCTCGCGGAGGCCACGCGGCGGATCACGCTCGGCCCGCTCGTGCTGAACACCGGCCTGCGGCATCCCGGCCTGCTCGCCAACATGGCGGCCACGCTCCAGCAGGTCTCGGGGGGCCGGCTCCTGCTCGGGATCGGCGCCGGCGCCACGCCCTCGATGGCCTACGCGCGCGAGCAGACCGCGCTCGGCATGGCGGTGGCGGGCGACCGGGTGCGCGCGGAGCGCGTGGCCGAGACGGCCCAGGTGCTGCGCCGGCTGTGGAGTGGAGACGCGTCGAGCTACACGGGGAGCCAGTTCCGGCTCGATCGGCCCTCGGGCTACCTGCGCCCGGATCCGCCGCCGCCGATCATCGTGGGCGGCTTCGGCCCGCGGATGGCCGCGATCGCGGGGCGCCACGCCGACGGCTTCAACACCCAGGCCATGCACCCGAGCCTTGCCGAACTGGGCCGCGTGGCCCGGGAGGCCCACGCCGCGTCGGGGCGCGACCCGGCGCGCTTCGGCCTGAGCGTGTTCGCGGGTCTGAGCGAGCACTGGCTGCGCGAAGGCACGCCGGAGCGCGCGCGGCTCGAGCGGGTCGGGGTCGATCGGCTGATCCTGCTCACCCAGCCGCCGTACGACCTCGCGCTGATTCGCGCGAAGCGCTGATCGCCCCGGAGAGTGGCGCGCGCCTCGTCGCGCGCGATGTCGGCCGCGGGGTGGAAGTGACGCGGTCGCCGCGAGCGCACTTCCCGTATAATGGCCGGGCTCCATGGCCACCTCCGTCCTGATCGGCGTCGACATCGGCACGTCTTCCGCGAAGGGCGCCGCCTACGATCCGGACGGGCGCTGTGTCGGCGCCACCGAGATCGCGTATCGCTACGAGACGCCGCGCCCCGGCTGGGCCGAGGCCGACGCGGGCGCGTGGTGGCGCGCGACGTGCCGCATCCTCCGCGCGCTCGCGGACACGGTGCGGCCGGCGCAGATCGACGGGGTCGCGGTGACCGGGCAGGCCCCGACGCTGCTCGTGGTGGACGCGGCGGGACGCCCGGTGCGCCCCGCCATCCTCTGGCTCGACGTGCGGAGCGAGAGCGTCGCCGAGGAGATCGCGACGCGGGTGGGGCCCGAGGGCGAGCGGGTCTCCGGCAATCGCGTCCACGCCTACTACCTCGGCCCCAAGCTCGCCTGGCTGCGGCGGCACGAGCCGGGGCGCTTCGACCGCCCGATCACCATCCTCCAGTCGCACAGCTACCCGGTGATGCGGCTCACCGGCGCCCGTGTCACCGACTACTCCTCGGCCGCGCTCGCCGCCCCGCTCTACGACGCCCGCGCGCGCGCGTGGTCGCCCGAGATGTGCGCGACGGTGGGCGTCGACCCCGCCTGGCTGCCCGAGATCAAGCCGAGCCACGCCATCGCGGGTCGGGTCACCGCGGCGGCGGCGCGAGAGACCGGGCTGCGCGAGGGCACCCCGGTCGCGGTGGGCGGTGCCGACTTCGCGGCCTCCACGCTGGCCGCCGGCGTCACCGAGCCGGGCGAGGCGTGCCTGATGCTGGGCACCGCCGGCAATCTGATCATGCCGCTCGCCCTGCCCGACTTCGACACCCGGCTGATCAACTCGCATCACGTCGGGTGCGACCGCTACCTCGCGCTCGGGGGGACGCTCTCCGGCGCGCTCCAGGAGTGGTTCCGGTCCATCGCAGGGCCCGGCGTCGCCTTCGAGACGCTCGACGCGGAGGCGGCCGCGGTGCCCGCGGGCGCGGACGGCCTGCGCCTGCTGCCGTACCTGCAGGGCGAGCGCACCCCGGTCTGGGACGCGGGGGCGCGCGGGGCCTTCGTGGGCCTCTCGCTGGTGCACGGCCGCGGGCACCTCTACCGGGCGGTGCTGGAAGGCGTGGCGGTGTCCTTCCGCCACTGCGCGGAGATCGCGGCCGAGAAGGGCCTGCGCCTCCGCGAGGTCATCGCGGTGAACGGGGGCGCGCGCAGCGCGGTCTGGCGGCAGATCCTGTGCGACGCGCTCGGGGTGCCGCTGCTCTACGTGCCCGACGGGGCGGCTGCGCCCGCGGGCGGCGCGCTGCTCGCGGGCCTCGCGGTGGGGCTGGTGGACGGGGTGGAGACCGCGCGGCGCTGGCGGAGCGCCCTGGTGCGGCACGCGCCCGACGCGGGGCGCACCGCCACGTACGCCGCGCTGCTCGCGGAGCGGCGCGAGCTCTACCCGGCGGTCCGACAGATCGCCTGATGGCCCGCATCGCCATCCTGGGGGCCGGCTTCATGGGCGGGGCACTCACGGTGCCCGCGACCGACAACGGCCACACCGTCGCGCTCTGGGGCACGCACCTCGACGATCACCTGATCGCGGCGGTGCGCGCAGGCGCCAAGCACCCCAAGCTCGGGCTGGTGCTGCCGCCCGGAGTGGCCCCGTACGACTCGACCGAGCTGCCGCGGGCGCTCGCGGGAGCGGACTTGGTGGTCTGCGCGGTGACCTCGGACGGCGCGCTGCCGGTGCTCCGCCGCGCCGCGACCCGTCTCGCGCCGGGGGTGCCGGTGCTGAGCGTGTCCAAGGGGCTGGCCCAGAGCCGCGGCCGCGCGGTCACGCTGTCCGACGCGATCGCGGACGTGACCGGCCTGCGCATCGTCACGGTGGGCGGGCCGTCGAAGGCGCTCGAGCTGGCCCGGCGCGTGCCGACCGCGGTGACGTATGCGTCCCCGCAGGCCGCGGGGCGCCGGCGCCTCAGGCGGATGCTCGAGACGCCGTACTATCGCATCGAGGAGACCGCCGACCAGCGCGGGCTCGAGCTCTGCTCCGCGCTCAAGAACGCGTACGCGATCGCCATCGGCCTCTGCGACGGCCTCGTCCTGGCCGGGCGCGCGGAGGCGATGTACAACACCAAGTCGGCGCTCTACACCCAGGCCCTGGGCGAGATCGCGCGGCTCGGCCGCGCGGTCGGCATGCGCGGCGCCACCGTCCACGGCCTGGGCGGGGCGGGCGATCTGCACGTCACCGGGATGGCTGGGCGCAACCGCATCTTCGGCGAGCTGCGCGGCGCGGGCCGGCCGACGAAGGAGGTCGTGGCCGCGCTGAGGGCGCGCGACGAGCTGACCGAGGGCTACGCGGCGATCCGCTGGTGCTGGCGGTTCGCGCGCGAGCGGAAGGTGGGGAGCGTGCCGCTGCTCCAGGCCCTCCACCGCATCGTGTACGGCGGCCACGACGTGGAGCGCGAGCTCTCCGCGGCCTGCTTCGGGAGCGCATCTCCGTCCACCCGATCCAAAGGAGGAAGGTCATGAGGCGGATGCTGGCGGTCGTGCTGGGGTTGGCGTGGCTGGCGAGCGCGGGGCCCGCGGCGGCGGACCCGATCGTCGCCCAGTTCTGGTACTCGTTCGGAGGCAAGAATCGCGAGGTCACCGAGGCCCACATCAAGAAGTTCAACGAGTCGCAGTCGAAGTACCGCATCGAGGGCACCTTCCAGGGCGACTACTTCCAGGCCCTGGCCAAGATCCGCGCCGCCGCCATCACCAAGACCGCGCCGGCCGCGTTCCACGTGGTGGGCGAGGCGCTGCCGAACCTCTGGCAGGCCGGCATGCTCGAGAGCATGGAGGAGTTCGCCAAGGGGCCGAACGGCACCGACCTCGCCGACTTCGTGCCCGGGCTCACCCAGGGCGGCTACTTCGACTACCTGGGCAAGAAGCCGGCGCCGCTCTTCGCGCTGCCGTTCTTCCGCAGCACCCCGATCCTGTACTACAACGCCGACATGCTGGCCGCACGCGGCGTGAAGGTGCCCACCACGTGGGACGAATTGCGCGCGGCCGCGGCCAAGCTCACCGTGCGCGAGGGCAGCGAGACCAAGGTGTACGGCTACGAGGTGCCGGTCGACTGGTGGTTCTGGTTCGCGCTGCTCCACGAAGCCGGCGGCAGCCTGCTCTCCGCCGACGGCAAGAAGGCGGC